>CAZIZQ010000019.1:0-21159 GCA_964544105.1 uncultured Gammaproteobacteria bacterium
GCCCTAAACCAATGGGCGGTGCTTCGCACCGCCCCGCCAACTCGGGGATTGGAGCGGGATAGGGGAGTCGAACCCCTCTTTTTTGCTTGGAAAGCAAATGTTGAACCGCTCAACTAATCCCGCAAGCAACCTTATTATATAAAATTCTTTACCTTGTTACAATGCGTAGGCGGGCTTGGTCGATATATGTTGTTGACCCCAATTGGGTTTTAAGCTGCACCTGGTAAAGGTTTTCATCTTTTGTGTCTATAAGCGATATTTCCTTTGATGTTAAAAGCGTTGATGTATTGCTTGTCAAAGTAAGATCGCTATTAACAATATTTTGCCCGCTGTTTGCGTTATAAAGTCTAACATACACAATTTGACTCCCTGCCGGCACCCTAACCGTTGTTGCTTCAAAGTAGACTTTTTCTATTTTTCCATAGCTGGTGTAATTAACTTTTGCTCCAATTCCTGGCACCACTGTCCAGTCGGTATAACTACCATTTCCCTGTCCAAGTGGAATAAAATACTCGCGTGTCACGGGGGTAGGCGTGGCGCTTGGACTAGCACTGGGAGTAGGAGTATTTGTAACTGCAGGAGGTATACTTGTTGGAGTCGCTGGTGTAATTGCAGAAACAGTGGCTGAATTATTATTCTGTGGCTGGAGCGACGAAATCCTTTCGGAAAACTGTGTTAGGCAACTTTGCGGACATAATGCTGGAATAGTTACATTTTCTTTTACCTCTGTAGTTTTACGAGACGAAAAAAATAAAATATCAACAATAATAATATTGATAATTAACAAACATAAAACGCCACTAATAATATATTTATTTTCTAAAAGCGAGGCAAAAATTTCTGCAACAGAACTATCCTGGCTTGAATATGCACTAGTCGTACTATTTTCTGTAACTTCGCTCACCTATACAGTATAGAAAAATACTTTTAGAGAAAGCAATAAGCCTAAATACAGTAATTGCCCCATATAGCTTCATGTGTTACAATAATTATAGCTATAATTGCCGCGGTGGTGGAATGGCAGACACGAAGGCCTTAAGAGCCTTTATCCTAAAAGGGTGTGAGAGTTCGACTCTCTCTCGCGGCACACTCGGGGATTAGCTCAGTTGGTAGAGCGCTCGGTTTGGGACCGAGAGGTCGGCAGTTCAAATCCGCCATCCCCGACAGAAAATAGTCAACCATGGGGTGGGGGATCGATACCTAGACGGCGAAGTGAGTAATCTAGCAGTTCTCTCATTTCTGCCCTGCGGTTTTCGCTGCCCAAAAGTACTCCAATTATCTGATGCCCGCCATAATCAAGATACGTTACCAAACAAAGACCAGCCTCTGGTGTAAACCCAGTTTTTACCCCTTTTACCCCCCTGTAAGAGGTTAGAAGATTTGTCTCGTTTTCCAAGTAAAATGCTTTATGGGTTTGTGTGTATGGAATGGTGTAGGAAAATGTCGAAACAACTGTCCGAAACAAAGAAAAATTTTGTAGCGCATAACGGGTTACTACCAGCAAATCAGATGCCGTGGTATATTGATTACCGTCCCCCTGTAAACCACTAGGATTGGTAAAATTGGTATCAATAAGACCAAGTGCTTTTGCCTTATTATTCATAGCTGCAATAAATTGACTACGTCCCCCATGAGGATAATTACTTGCCAAAACCTCTGCCGCATCGTTTCCGGAAGACAGCATAAGTCCATACAAAAGCTCTTCCAAAGACACTATTTCCCCCTGTGTTACCCCCATGCTATTTTCCCCAACCAAGTTTGCTCTTGTTACTTTATATTTATCGTCATCTCGTTTATTTTCCAGCGCGATAATAGCTGTCATAATTTTAGTTATGGACGCCATAGGAAGCCTATTTTGGGAATTCTTTGCAAAAAGCATTGTATCTGTGGTTAAATCGTATATAATGGCTGATTTAGCCTGGATTTCTGGCTCTAAAATTGTTTTTACTCCTAATACGCGGGTACTTGGTTCCCAAACATCAAGACCAGTAACTTGATTATTTACAACCATTGTAAGATACCCAGGAACTGGAGAAACAATAACAATGGGACTTTTTTTAAACAACAACGGATAATACACCCAAATACCAAACAAAACTACTACTAAACCTAAGAAAGCAGTGCCTGCATAAATAATAGGTACCTTTGGCATAATTAAATATTGTACAATATATTAATGTCTATTCTTGAATTTAATTTATACTGGATGGCATATAATATCAGCCTTGCAGTTATTGCTGTGGTATGTGGCTGGCTTGCGCTAAAAGTAAAACGATTAGACTTTCGGCTACCTTTACTCATCCTATGGCTTTTATTTATTCCCAATACGCTGTACCTACTTTCGGATAGTATCCATTTTTCCCAACAATTATCTCGAATACAAGATGGTGATAAAATCACTTTGATAATTCAATACATAGTATTGATGGTGTTTGGAATTGTATCTTTTGTTATTGGTGTATACCCAATTGAAAAACTGATTAAAAAAATCCACAGGACTCTTTTTCTTATTGCCATACAATTTGTCATTGCTTTTGGTATTGTTATGGGTAGAGTAGAAAGAACACACTCTTGGGAGGCTTTTTTTGACCCCCTAAAAGTATTTAATGATGCATTGGTAGTCCTTACATCTGTCGAACTTATGTTTTTTGTTGTCGTTACCGGTGTAATGGCAAATGGAATCTATTTTATTCTTAAGCCAATATTCATTCGCTATGTGGTACGAAAGTAAAGTATTCGCCGGTAACAAACAGGGTAGAACAATTGGTTTTCCAACCCTTAATCTTGACCCTTCTATATTACCAGGTAATCAAAAAGAGGGTGTATATGCTGCGCTTGTAAAGCACAATAAAAACATCTACAAAGGTGCGCTTTTTTTGGGGCCGCGAATAATGCGTAACGAAACAAAAAAAGTTCTTGAAATCTATGTATTTGATTTTTCAAAGGAAATTTATGACGAATCAATGTCATTCCAAATTCTTGATTATATTAGAGAAGTGCGCAATTTTGCATCCCCAGACGAACTGAAGCAGCAAATTAAAAAAGACATTGTGGCCATTGAGGCTTGCTTGAATAAATAACCCCCATCTAGTATCATACATACACACTGGGAGATCGTCTAATGGTAGGACAACAGACTTTGGATCTGTTTATTCAGGTTCGAATCCTGGTCTCCCAGCCATGTAACTGCGCTAAAAATTGACTCCAAAGATAGGGTATAGTAATATAATAATAAATGAGATGGGTATTACGCTCAAAAATTCATAAGGCAAAAGTAACAGAAGCAAATCTGGCGTATATTGGCAGTATCACCATAGACGAGAATTTAATACAAAAGGCGGGGTTTTGGTCAGGCGAAAAAGTATTGGTCGTTAGCAATACCTCTGGCGCCAGGCTGGAAACATATATTATTACAGGAAAAAAGGGCAGCGGCATTATTTGCATGAACGGAGCCGCCGCGCATCTTATTAAAACAGGGGACGAAATAATTGTTATGGGTTTTGAGCTAACTGATAAACCGCTTTCTGCAACAAATATCTTGGTCGATAAGAAAAATAAATTTGTAAAATTCCTCTAGATTTTTAGCTTCGGTTTTGGTATAATCCGCGGATGATTCCAAAAAAATCTGTATTTATCATCCCGGGATTTAGACACAAACCCACATCTTATGCATATAAAACAATAGCCAGTATGTTAAAAAAGGAAGGGTATACCCCAATTCCTGTTTCCATTCCCTGGAAACAAACCACTATTTCCGAAAACACCGAATATTTTTTGAAGAAATATAAAAAAATTGATACTAAAAAGAAATATATCTTAGGCTTTTCATATGGCGCAATCATTGCCCTTCTTGCATCAACAAAAGTAAAAACTTCGGGGCTTATCCTTTGTTCGTTATCGCCATATTTTAAGGAAGACTACCAGGGATTCCCAAATCTTCCATATGCCGCCCT
Organism: uncultured Gammaproteobacteria bacterium; assembly: GCA_964544105.1. GTDB lineage: Bacteria > Patescibacteriota > Microgenomatia > Levybacterales > UBA12049. Next base: position 3,954 of record CAZIZQ010000019.1, read on the forward strand.
AGCAAAACAAGTAAAAGCAAAACAAACTCTTATGCTGTATGGTGCCAAAGAAACAAAATCACTCATCAAGCGCGTCTCTGCAACATTTCGTTATATTCCTTCCGCAGAGAAATATCTAATTCAAATCCGAAAAACCGAACATGATATCGGAAATATCCGATATTTGCAAACACTCACCCTTGCAACAAAAGAATTATTGTAATAATTTTTTTTGTCTGTTATATTGGTACCGAATGCAGAAAAAGGATTACCTGACGGCAAACAAAAAATGGTGGAATACGGTTACCCCACTTCACGCAAAATCCAAATTCTACAATCTCGCCTCTTTTAAAAAAGGAAAAACCAGTTTAGAAAAAACAGAAATTATAGAATTAGGCAGTATGGTCAAGGGGAAAACCCTTTTGCACCCCATGTGCCACTTTGGTATGGATACATTATCTTGGGCACGAAAAGGAGCAATCGTTACCGGCGTAGACTTATCAGATATTGCAATTGAATACGCAAAACAATTAAGTAATGAAATTAATGTTCCCTCTACTTTTATAGTTTCTGATTTTAATAAACTGCCAAAAGTGCTGCACAAAAAATTTGATATTATTTTTATGTCTTATGGTGTACTTTGCTGGGTTTCAGACATTAATAAATGGGCAAAAATCATAAGTCATTTTTTAAAAAAGGGTGGCACGTTTTATATTATTGAATTACATCCGTTTACTAATATATTAAGTTATGATTTTAAGATATCGTACAATTATTTTGATAAAGGTCCAGACATTGATGATTCACAAGGTACATACGCAGATTGGAACGCGCCCATAAAAAGTCCAACATATGTCTGGAGTTATGCCATAAGTGATATTATAAATGCACTATCAGGACAGGGATTAAAAATAGAATACATCCATGAATTCCCATTTACCATGTACGACCAATTCCCAGGATTTATGGAAAAAAACAAAAAAGGGCAATATGTGTTAAAGAACAAAAAAATCCAAATACCTTTATTATTTTCTTTGAAAGCAACCAAAAAATGAGCTTCTTTGTATATATTCTCACCTGTTCTGACAATACCTATTATATTGGTTCTACCAACAATCTAGAAAGAAGAATAAAAGAACATAATACATCCAAAAAAGCAGCGCATTACACAAAAATCCGAAGGCCAGTTTGTTTAAAATATTTTGAAAAAGCTACAACACTTTCCGAGGCGAGAAAAAGAGAAGTCGAACTTAAACGTCTTACGCGCGTTCAAAAAGAAAAACTAATTCTATGAAAAATTTTTGGCAACAGTTACCAAAACCGTTTACCGCACTTGCACCTCTTGATGGTGTCACAGATATCGTTTTTAGACAAATTATTACCAAAATTGGAAAACCAGATGTGCTATTTACCGAATTTACCTCGTGCGACGGCCTACAATCACCGGGTAGAAAAAAAGTAGAACAAAGCTTACTATTCAAACCAAACGAGCAACCTATCGTTGCCCAAATTTGGGGAGCAACACCCCAAAATTTTTATAAAACTGCCATCCATGTACAATCGCTTGAATTTTCGGGAATCGATATAAATATGGGTTGCCCCATACACGAAATTACCAAAGACGGCGCATGTTCGGCCATGATAAATAATTCTTCTCTCGCTGCAGAAATTATTAAAGCCACAAAAAAAATTCTGTAAAGCATACATTAACAACTTCCCAGGATCTGCCTCTTATCGTGATACAATAATAAAAGCACAATCTCTTGAAGAATTAGAAGGAATACTTAATTTCGAATGACTACTTTTTTTCCAATTATTCTTATTGCGATAAGTCTTGCTCTTGATTCTCTAGCTGTTAGCATTGCCGGGGGAGCACAAGCACAAAAATCGAAATTACTCCATGCCATAAAAGTAGCTGCATTTTTTGGCATCTTCCAAGCAGGTATGCCACTTCTAGGGTGGCTTATTGGAGAAACCATAAAAGATGCAATTGCTCAAATTGACAATTGGATAGCATTTTTTCTACTCTCGGGTATTGGAATAAAAATGATCTATGAATCTCTTACCCAAAATTCCGATGAGGAGAAAAAAGACATCCTAAACAATAAAACGCTTATTTTGCTTTCCATTGCCACAAGTATTGATGCGCTTGTTGTGGGCATAACCCTTGGCCTTTTAAAAATTCCATTATTACTTTCTATTAGCATAATCGGCATAATTACTTTTATTCTTTGCTTCTTTGGTTTTTTGTTTGGAAATAAATTAGGAAGTATATTTGGCAAAAGAATAGAAATTATTGGGGGACTAGTACTTATTGCCATTGGCATAAAAATACTATTGTCGTAGCTTATTTAAGATTTCTCCTAATTTCTTTATTTCCTCTCCGTATCTTCCCCAATCTCCTTCGCGTTGGGCGCGGATGGCGGCTTCATATACTCTTGTTGCCTGCTGTGCAAGGGACTCTGATGTTGTGTCAGTAACTACCGGGGTTGGAGCTGGCGTTTCTCTAAAAGGCATTGCTTGACCCTCGGCAGTGCCGAAGATTTTCTCAAGGCCTTCTTCCAATGTTTCCTCCATAGCGATTTTGTTTTCGTACGCAACTATGACTCGCTTAAGTTCTGGGATTTTCCCTGTTTCTGCCTTAAGGTATAATGGGCGAACATACACAAGGGATTCTTCAATGGGAATAACCAAAAGAGGACCTTGAATTACTTGGGAGCCGCGCTGGTCCCATAAGGAAATCTGCCGACTGATCTCCACGTCCTGGCTAATTCTTCCTATGATTTGTTTGGGGCCAAAGACCAGTTTGTCTTTGGGAAAACGGTAGACAACCAGTTTGCCATACTGCTCACCGTCGTTTCTGGCGACCATCCAGGCAGACAGATTATCTTTGGCCCTGGGAGTAAACGGCAGCATCAAAATATACTCTTCTTTTTCCTCACCGGGCAGCTTCATAATAAGGTGCCGGGGAGCCATTGCTGCTGCGCTATTGTCAGCTTGTTCGTTGTTGCCTGAAGAAATAGACGGAATTTCCCAACTATCCTCTTTGTTGTAAAAAATCTGGGCGTCATTCATATGGTAAATAGTGTAGATTGCCGTTTGCAGGGTAAATATGTCTTCGGGATAACGCAAATGAGACGAAAGATTTTTAGGCATATCTTCAATTTTTTGGAAGGTCTTTGGGAAAATTCGGGCATAGGTTTTGATAATCGGGTCATTTGTATCACTTTGATAAAATGTAACTGTCCCGTCATAAGCGTCTACGACTGCCTTGACGGAATTCCTAATGTAGTTTACTTTACTCCCATTTAGCGATAACGGTTGCGAATAAGGATAACGGCCGGACAATGTATAGGCATCAAGAATCCAATACAGTTTGCCTTCGGCAATTACCATATACGGGTCGCGGTCAAAGGTAAGAAATGGCGCAATTTTTGCAATTCGCTCTTTTACATTGCGGTAGTAAAGGATACGGCTCTCCTGTGTGACGTCGCCTGATAATAACAATTTAAGGTCGCCAAAACGCAGGGCATAGAAAAACCGCCGTAATGGTGAGTTAATCTCAACTCCTCCCTTGCCCTCGTATGTCGTATACACATTCTCTTCTCCTTTGGGGTAATCGAATTCTTTGGATTTTGTTTTGACGATGGCATACTCATTGGGAATTTCTCCATAGTAAATTTTAGGCTGCTCAACAGATAATTCTTTAACTTCTGATTTTGGTGGTAAGTCTTTAACAAACAGCACCGGCAATCCCTCCGGGGTAACTTGATTCACCGGTCCGGCGGCCACTCCATACCCGTGAGTAAACGTTAGCCGCTCATTAATCCAGTTTTTATTTGGCAGGCTGTCCGAATCTAATTCCCGAGGGGAAAGCATAATCTGGCGCACCTCATCGTTAATTATGTAGCGGTCGTTATCGACCGAGGTAAATTTGTAATAAGTTCTAATTTCCTGTATTTGCGAAAAGGTAGAAAGAAGCGGTTCTCTGTCCCAGAGTCTGACATTTTTAATGGTAAGGTTGTTGGCTGCTATATCGGAAGCGGTAATCGGTTTGCTTGCTTCTATTTCCCTTTCCTCCACCTTGTCCAGGCCGTAAGCCTTGCGGCTGGCCGTTATGTTGTATTTAATAAACGGTGTTTCTTTAACAAGCTCATTGGGCGCAACGATCAGTTTTTGAAAAACCGAGGGGATAATCCACGACGCAAATCCGATTAACACCATCAAGGAAATTGTCCCTAAAAGTGGAGCTATTTTCCCACTAATCCCATAAAATAGCGCCAAAACTGCGGATAGACCATAGACAAAAACGGAAATGCGCAAAAGTGGCACCATAATATTAGCATCGGTGAAAGCCGCGCCAAATACCGGACCGCTCTGAACAATAAGCAAATTATAAAGGGAAAGGTACATACCTGCGGCAATTGTTGATAAAAAGAGAAATAATAGAGCGCCGATATGCAATCTGGCCTTTGGTTCGATTTTAAGAAGAAATCTTGACAAATTAAGACTGCCCCGCAAAACATAAATCGCACCACAACCAATAAGAGATATCAAAATAACAGTTTTTATAAGACCAAGCACTAAAGAGAAAACAGGCAGAGAAAACACGTAAAAAGATATGTCTTTTCCAAACAAAGGATCACTTTGACCAAAGGGCACGCGGTATAGAAATTTTAAGACATCATGCCAACTGCTTGCTGCGATAAAAGCGATAAAAAGAGCAATGACACAGCTTATAACGATACCTAGCTTTCTGACCATTCTGTCATTAATACTTATGGGCTGGCCTGCCAACACTTCAGGGATGGCGCAAATCCAGGGTATTTTTGAACGCGCGGCAAGAAATAAATTTGTAAGAAGGAAAGTTGCAGTAATAATTCCTGCGCCTATACCCACAACAATTTTAGCGCTTAGGGATTTAACAAAAACCTCGGTAAGTCCTACTTCCTGGTACCACCACCAGTCGGTAATCAAAGAAACAATACTTGACAAGAAAATAAAGGAAATAAAAACAATGCCAAAAAATGTTAAAGAAAAAAATTTGGTGAAGTTCATGATAATAGACTAATAAACAGTATAACACTCGTTTCCATTTTTACAACTGCCAGAAAGGTATTGACAGACAGGGAAAAAAGATATACATTATCCCCCATAGGGGGATATATGGCATACCGACCAAAAGACACACAAGAAAGAATTCTTCATCGCTTAAAAATAGCCAAAGGCCACCTAGACAGGGTGATTCGTATGATTGAAGAAGGGGATTACTGCATTGACGTGATTCACCAATCTCAAGCTGTACAAAAAGCCCTCTCCGAGGCAGATGCTTTAGTTTTAGAAAATCACCTCAAAACCTGCGCGTCAGATGCAATCAAAAAAGGAAAAGGGGAAGAAGCCATTTTGGAAATTATGCAAGTGGTAAAAAAAGTATCATGAACCAAACAAAATTATTTGTCGGGCTTACTATTACAACCCTATTTATTTTATTTGCAGGTGTGTATTTTTTCAACACCACAAACCCCTCAACTATCACCATGTCTGCTAACACAAAGGTATCTGTTGATCAAAAAACCCATAATTGGGGTAAGATTCCTTACAGTGGAGGAAACATCAACAAAACCTTTACTATTAAAAATATCGGCACAGATACCGTAAAACTTAACAATATTAAAACCTCTTGCACATGTACAAAAGCTAGAATCACAATAGATGGTAAAGATAGTCCTTATTTTAGTATGCACGCGGCTTCCTCTTGGGTAGGAGAGATTCCTTCTGGCAAAGAGGCTACACTCACAGTTATTTATGATCCGGCTTTCCACGGCCCATCTGGGGTTGGTCCGATAGAAAGGTTAATTTCAGTTGAAACTAATGATAAAAACAATCCCAAATTGGAGTTTTCCCTTAAAGGAGTAGTAGTGAAATGAAAATTAAAAAAGTTCTTTATAAAGCTGTGCCGCTGTGGATGATTTTGTTAATAGTTCTAAATTCCACCCTGTTGATGGGTTTTGTTCAGTATTACTTACTAAAACAGGAGTTGAATAGAAACATTCAGCTTCTTGCTAAAACGACTAAAAACCCCGAAGAGTTAGCCCAAGTATTAAAGCAAGAAGTAGTGCCCCAAAAAGGATACAAAACATCTTTAAGATGGCTTGATTTAGGTAAAAAGTTAGTCGAATCGGGTATCATTGACAAGAAAAAGTACCAACAAACTTTTACATCCGTATCGGATGGGGCAGACCACATGAAATATTTAGACAGCTTTTCAAATGATTATATGGTGATTAACGAAAAGAATAGTCGTTTTATGGTGAATACCTTATGGGCGCTGGGGTTAGTTAATAAAAGCAAGGTTTTGGAAGATGGGCCGATGAAGGGGCAAGGTATAGAAACTGCTAATATGGCATCAACTGGCGGATGGACATTGGGAGTAAAACCAACGATGGAACTTTATTCATCTACAACAATTATTCCCTTAACTGACACCCAGCAAGATTTAGTTAAAAAAATCGCTGAAAATGTTTTTCGGCCTTGCTGCAATAACTCCACCTACTTTCCAGATTGCAATCACGGTATGGCAACTTTGGGATACATTGAATGGGCTGTTTACAATGGGTTGTCGGAAAAGCAGATTTATAAGGATTTGTTAACCTTTAATTCTTTCTGGTTTCCGCAGAATTATGTGGAAATGGCTATCTATTTTGACAAGCAAAATATTAAATGGAATGATGTTGATGCAAAACTTGCTTTGTCGGCTAATTATTCCTCGGCTCAAGGTGCAGCTCGTATTAGACAGGTGGTTTTGCCGGCAACGGGCGTGGGTGGAGCAGGAGGCTGCGGAGTTTAGATGGAAAACCTGTTTTTTCAAACATCTTTAATTGCGTCGTTTGTGGCAGGAATGGTGGCTTTGTTTGCCCCTTGCTGTATCACCTTCTTACTCCCCGCTTATTTAGGCAGTGTTTTTAAGGAAAAAGAGAAAGTAATACTAATGACATTGGTGTTTGGAGCAGGGATTTTTACAACACTGATGCCTGCGGTTTTAGGGGTGGCCTTAATCTCCAAAGCGCTCTTTCGCTACCATGATGCAATTTATATTTTGGGAGGATTGGTAATGATTTTGGTTGCCGTAACCACTTTTTTAGGCGTAAAAATGCCTATGCCAGCTCTATCAAAATCACAAACAACGGGAAAGGCGGATGTGGTATCCATTTTTACTTTAGGAATTTTTTCAGGGCTTACCAGCGCTTGCTGCGCCCCGGTTTTGATTGGTATTTTAACACTTACATTTCTTTCGCCCAACTTTTTGGGCGCGATACTCGTAGGGATAATGTATGTATTGGGAATGGTAGCCCCTCTTCTTTTAATTGCGGTTTTTTTATCTGGCAAAACCAGAAAATTAATGGTTCTAAAAAAACCAATTTTTGAATTTTCTCTTTTTAGTAGGCAGTATGTTGTAATACTGTCTAACGCTATAGCATCTGTAATTTTTTTACTAACTGGCCTGACAGCATTAACACTTACTTTTCAAGGTAAATTATCGGCAGAAAACATGGATGAGTTTACCAAAATAATCACCAATGCTTTAACGACTGTTAATACAAGTTTGGGTAACAATATTTTTCTCAATGTTATCTTTGTGATTTTACTATTTTACTTTATTTATTTGGTACTTAAAAAAGTGTAAGATTAGATTAGGAAGTGAGAATATGAAAAATCAGTATTTTTGGGTTGTAGGTATCATTGTGGCTTTTGTTGCCGGAGGATTGCTTTTTGGCAAGGGCAATCTTGCAAGTATTTTGCCTTTTGCCATTATACTTATTTGTCCTTTGATGATGTTATTTATGATGGGTGGCAAAGATCATAAACATTAGAGAAAGGAGGTGAATAATATATGTTAAATTCAAAAGCGTTTGCCAATGCAACAACAGCGGTGATGGCGGTTTTTTATGTTGTCTGCGCTTTGTTGTCGTTTGTCGCGCCAGATGTAATTTTTGGCCTGGCTAAGTCTTGGATGCACACGGTAAATTTGGAATCTGTAAAAACATCCTTTAGCGCAGATTTAGGTTCGTTGCTATATGGATTTGTTTCAGCAACAGCACTGACATGGCTCACTACGTATGCGACTATTTGGTTGTATAACCGTTTGGCAAAATAATAATAAAGTGGTAGATTATAAATTATGAGCATTGATAAAATCATTGTTATTATCGTTGGGCTTTTTGGCATTGCGTTTACTTATTGGTTTTTTCTGATGAAAAAAGAAAAGGAGGTTGAAGTGAAAGCCTCGCCGAGTGGCGAAGCAAGCGAAGTTGAAATAAAAGTCAGTGGCGGTTATACACCGGATGTTATTGCTATTCCAAAAGACAAAACAACAAAAATTACGTTTCTACGTACCGACCCAACAGAATGCTTGTCAGATGTCGTGCTTTCTGATTTTAAAATCAAAAAAGAACTACCTTTAAATCAAAAAGTTACGATAGAACTTACTCCGAAAAAAATAGGCGAGTTTCCATTCAGTTGCGGAATGGGCATGTTTCACGGAAAAATAATAGTTAAAGGGTAATTTATGGAGAAAAAAACATTTGCCATCAAAGGCATGCATTGTGCTAGTTGCGTACGGGTAACAGAACGGGTACTTAAAAAAGTACCCGGCGTTTCTGATGCTGTGGTAAATTATGCAACCGAAAAAGCAACTGTAACGTATGATAAAACTGTTGCTAGCGAAGAAAATATGCAAAATGCCTTAAAAAATGTGGGATATGCGATGGAAACACAAGAACCATCCTACGCCAAGGCTTCGGATGACAAAGCAAAAGAACTTAAAAAACTACGTAATACTGTTGTGATTAGCTTGCTTCTTGGAAGTGCAATCCTGTGGGGAAGTTTTCCTATGCTTATGGAAACTGCCCCGCAGATTCTCAAAAACTTTTTTGTCCAAATGTTGCTAGCAACACCGGTGCAGTTTTGGGCAGGCTTAACATTCTACCGAGCCACAATTCCCGCTTTGCGACACCGGACAGCTAACATGGATACCCTTGTTGTCATTGGCACAACAGTGGCATATCTGTATTCAGCAGTTGTTACCCTGTTTCCTACCCTTATCGAACAAGCAGGTATACAACCAGAACCATATTTTGATGTTTCAACAATTATTATTGGATTAATTTTATTGGGACGGTATTTTGAAGCCAAGGCAAAAGCGGGAACATCTGAAGCCATAAAAAAACTTATTGGATTACAGGCAAAGACAGCACGGGTCATACGAGACAAAAAAGAAATTGACATTCCTATCGAAGAAGTCAAGATCGATGACATTATTCGGGTAAGACCGGGTGAAAAAATACCGGTAGACGGAGTAATTGTAGAGGGCGAGTCGTCGATTGACGAATCGATGATAACAGGAGAGAGTATTCCGGTTGATAAAACAAAAAATGACACGGTTGTTGGCTCGACTATGAATAAATCGGGAACATTTACTTATAAAGCGACCAAAGTTGGTTCTGACACCATGCTCGCTCAAATTATTAAGCTCGTGCAAGAAGCCCAAGGTAGTAAAGCACCCATTCAGAGAATTGCAGATAATATTTCTTCATATTTTGTACCTATTGTTATTATGCTGGCCTTTACCACATTTGGTGTTTGGTATATTTTTGGTGGATCACAAGCTTTTCTTTTTGCACTATTAAATACAGTCGCAGTCCTTATTATCGCCTGTCCTTGCGCCATGGGCTTGGCAACACCTACTGCGATTATGGTAGGGACTGGCATTGGCGCAACACACGGCATCTTAATAAAAGACGCGGAGGCGCTTGAAACCGCCCATAAAATAAATACCGTAATTTTTGACAAAACAGGCACTTTAACTAAGGGTAAACCGGAAGTAACAAATGTAGAAGGGGATGTCTTGCAGCTGGCTGCATCGCTTGAAAAAGGTTCGGAACATTCTCTAGCCGAAGCTATTGTAAAAAAAGCAGAAGAACAAAAGATAGAGATAAAAAAAGTTATTGGATTTAAGGCAATCGCAGGCCACGGTATTGAAGGAACAATTAGTGGAAAAAGGGTAATCTTTGGCAATCGAAAGTTAATGGATAAAGAAAAAGTAGATTTTAGCCTCGCAAGCTCTCACCTTGCAAGGCTAGAGGACGAAGGTAAAACAGTCATGATATTAGCCATCGACAAAAAACTTGTAGGACTTATTGCTGTTGCGGATACGATAAAAGATTCGGCCAAAGACGGCATTAGCGCTTTACAGAAAAAGGGTATCGAAGTAGTGATGATTACCGGAGACAACCAAAGAACAGCCAAGGCAATTGCCTCAAAACTGGGCATAACAAGAGTATTATCAGAAGTCTTACCCGATCAAAAAGAAGCAGAAGTAAAAAAAATTCAACAAGAGAAAAAAATAGTTGCTATGATTGGTGATGGAATTAACGATGCACCGGCACTAGCTGCCGCGGATGTTGGTATCGCAATGGGAACAGGAACCGATGTGGCAATCGAAGCAGCAGATATAACTTTAATAAATAAAGACTTGCAAAGTGTGGCATCGGCTATTGAGCTTTCTAAAAAAACCATGAGAACTATCAAACTGAATCTCTTCTGGGCGTTTGGCTATAATATACTTCTTATACCTATTGCCATGGGTGTTTTATATCCCTTCTTTGGTACTTTACTAAACCCAATCTTTGCATCTATTGCCATGGCAACTTCATCGATTTCTGTAGTATCTAACTCTTTACTATTAAAAAGGCTTAAATTATGAACAACTTATCTCAAACAAAATTATTGTTAATTGCACTAGGTGGTATGGCTCTTTTGACTGTATTTTTTTTACTAAAAATGTCATACCTGGAAGGTAACTTTAGTACGATTTCTATCCAGCAAACATCTAACTCTGTCAATCTTTGGATTATATTTCTAACCGGCCTAACAGTAGGCGGACTAACATGCCTTATCGTACAAGGTGGACTGCTGGCCTCCGTTATTGCTTCACGTGAAGAAGAAGAAATCGAAAAAGGCATTAACACTAGAAATACGGTTTTCCCAACACTGGCTTTTTTGTCCGCAAAACTTGTTGTATACACAGGACTCGGCTTTGCTCTAGGCGCTTTTGGCGGCGCAATTGGCATTAATCAGACCTCTCAAATAATTATGCAGTTTGTTGCGGGATTATATATGGTTGCTGTTGCGTTAAATTTACTCAATGTCCATCCTATTTTTCGATACGCAATTATCCCTCCCCCAAGATTTTTAGCAAGAAAAGTTAGAAACCAGTCGAAAAGCAAAGAATTATTTGCCCCGGCTTTTTTAGGCGCAATGACTGTTTTTATTCCCTGCGGCACAACTCTTGCGATGGAGGCGCTGGCTATTAGTAGTGGCAACGCGGTATTAGGCGCTACGATTATGGCCACATTTATTTTAGGGACAACTCCACTATTTTTTGGCGTGGGATTTATTACCAGTGTTTTAGGAGATAATTTTAGAACTAAATTTTTGAGACTTGCAGCAATCGCAGTAATTTATTTAGGTGTTACCTCTATAAACGGGGCTTTAGTTGCCTCGGGGTCTCCAATAAGTTTTTCATCTTTACAAGTTAGAACAACTCAAAATGATATAGCAACAAATCAAAACCCCACCATAGAAATCTCATCATCCGGTTACTCTCCTAATTACATCAGAGTCAAAAAAGATGAAAAAGTTAATCTAACACTAAAAAGCACCAATGCTTTCAGCTGCGCATCAGCATTTAGAATCCCATCTCTTGGTATTGTAAAAAACCTGCAGCCTAATGACACACAAATCGTTACATTTACTCCTACAAAACCAGGGAAAATTACTTTTACTTGTTCGATGGGAATGTATGATGGGATTATTGAAGTCATATGAGTAAAATAGTAAAGAAAAAATTAAAAATAGAGGGTATGCATTGTACAAGTTGCGCCATAAATATTGATGGGGAACTGGAAGATACAGACGGAATACAAGAAGCATGCACCAGCTATGCAAAAAGCGAAACAGAGGTAATTTTTGATCCGGAAAAAGTTTCTGTTAAAACGATAATTACTATTATTAAAAAACTTGATAACGCCTATGATGCAAAAGTTCATAATGTTGAATAATGTATGACAACAGAAAAGAAAGTTATTGGAGGTATTACAATTATATCAATAGCAATACTTGCAGGCGGAGTTTTCTTTTCATCACAACAAAATTCCCCTTCGTCGCCTATTCCAGATAACAACATAATTACTAAAAACGGCCTTCACTGGCATCCAAAACTTTCTATTTATATAAAAGGCGAGAAAAAAGAATTGGAAGATGGAATAGGTTTGGGAGCAATTCATCTGCCCATACATATCCATACGGAAGATTATAAAGACGGTGTCGTGCATATGGAAATGCAGGGAGTTGTTACAAAAGACGACACGAAACTAGGTAAATTCTTTCAAATTTGGAGAAAGGATTTTAATAAAAACCAGATTTTTGACAAGAAAAATGGCGCCGAAGGCACTGTTGCGATGACCGTGAACGGAAAAAATAATACTGAATTTGAAAATTATTTAATGCGTGATAAAGATATAATTGAAATTAGATATGAATGATATAATAGAGGTGGGCTTTAAAAGGAGGTGAAAATTATATGATGGGATATGGAAATTGGGGAGGATACGGCATGATGAGTTCCGGTTTTGGAATTCTTGCATCATTCTTTTGGATTGTTATTTTATTAGACCTTATTCTACTTGGAGTTTGGTTGTGGAAACAAATCCAGAAAAAGTAATTTAACTGTGTTCCAGGAACGAAACGGAAAGCCAGACAACTACGATTCCTAATATCAGCAACACGCTTTCCCAAAAGGCAAAACCTTTTCTTTTTTCGTAGTGAATTTCCGGGATTAAATCAGATAAAGCAATATACATAAAAAACCCGGCAGTAAGTGACAAAAATATTGGAATAAACGCTTCGATAGCATTACCAAAAACGTAGGTAATTATCGCGCCGGCAAATGCCGCCGCGGCACTAACAACATTTACCGCTATAATTTTTTTCTTTGTCATTCCTTTATGAAGAAGCAAACCAAAATCCCCAATTTCTTGCGGTATTTCATGAGCAGCAACAGCAAGCGTGGTAACTATCCCAAGTGGAATACTTACAATAAATGTAGCGGCAATCACAACGCCATCGATAAAATTATGCACTGTGTCGCTAATAACGATAAGAGGAATGGTTGTTTTTGCTTCTTTTTCATGTTCGTGATGCTCTTCGTGATGATGAAACCAATGGATAAAACGCTCAAGAAGAAAGAAAAAAACAATACCTATCAATGCCCATAAAAAAATGTTTGTCTCTGTAGTTTCTCCTTCGTGCAGCGCTTCCGGCAGCAGGTCAAAAAATGCTGCACCCAAAAGTGTTCCTGCCGCAAAACTTGCCAAAAAATGCGATACTTTTACAGCAAGTTTTTCCCAGGAAAGCAGGATCAGACCGCCAACTAACGCCCCGATGCTTCCTAAAAATGTAAAAATAAGAATATAACCTAACGTTGACATAACTCTATATATACTATCACACCTGTTATAATAACACTATGAATACCCCTAAGGAAGAAGTAACAACGGCAAAAGTAATCCAAGTTATAAATGAAGGGGAAATTACTGTTGCTGATTACAAAAACCCCTTCCAAACAGTAAAAATAAAATTTCTTGAGGGCGCTGATAAAAATAAAGAAGTTGTTATAGAGTATGGCAAAACATCATCGATTCGGAAAGAACAAAAAGTACAAACAGGGGAAACTGTAGTTGTTAAAAAATATATTCTTCCCCAAAGTATTGAATACCAGATAATTGATAAGTATAGACTTGACACTCTAGGATATCTGGCAATTATTTTTTTCCTGTCTGTTATTGTTTTAAGCCGTTGGAAGGGGATGGGGTCGATTATTGGCCTTGCAATAAGCTTTGGAATTATAACTAGCTATATTATTCCCCAAATTTTGGCTGGAGAAAACCCACTTCTGGTAAGTATTGTCGGATCTATAATTATTTTAACAACCACTATTTATTTAGCCCACGGCTTCTCCAAAAAAACCTCGGTTGCTCTTGTTGCAACATGCCTCTCGCTACTTCTTTCCGGTACTCTTGCCGTAGCATTTGTCTATTTAGCAAAACTAACCGGGTTTGGCAACGACGATGTTTATTCCCTACAATTTGGACAAACAAAAATAATTAACGCCCAGGGTCTCCTTTTAGGAGGGATCATCATTGGCTCTTTGGGAGTGCTGGATGATATTACTACCAGTCTTTCAGCTTCTGTATTTGAAATCGCAAAAGCCAATCCGGCATACACAACAAAAAAACTAATGCAGTCGGCATTTAGAATCGGAAGCGAACATATCTCCTCGCTTGTCAATACATTGGTGCTAGCTTATGCAGGCGCAGCATTGCCTCTTTTCCTTTTTATTATACTTAATCCCACACATCAACCATTGTGGGTAATAATAAATAGCGAACTTATTGCCGAAGAAATCGTTCGAACGCTCGCCGGCAGCATTGGGCTAATCTTTGCCGTTCCAATTACTATCCTGCTGGCAGTATTTATGGTCAAACGAAGCCCTTGACTTCCTGCCTTTCATCTGCCTATTCTAGGATATGCGGTATTTTCTAATAATTGGGGCTGCAGTACTTTTGGGAAGCGTATCATATTTTGTCTCGACAAACAATAATACCCCTGCCCCAATAACAGTTGTAACGCCGACCTCCCCACCAAATGTCCCACAAAAAACCGAAGTTCACTCACCTGATGGGACAGTCAAAGCAATATTGACATCCCAAAAACAAGACAACGATACAACTACCTATACAGTGATGGCGGCAAAAATTACAGGGGAAAATCAAAAGTACATTTTTAGTAAATCCGGTGATAACCAAACTAGCATTGTTCTCCCACAAAATAGCTGGTCTCCGGACAACAAATACCTTTTTATTCTTGAAAAAAATAAAGATATCATTACTGCTCTTGTTTTTAAGGCATCGGGAGAGGTATTTGCAAATGGGACACAGTTCCTAGATGTTACTCCGTTGTTTTTGGCCAAAAACAAAACTCTGGAAATAACAAATATTACCGGTTGGGCATCACCATCACTTTTGTATGTGCAGACCAAAACCGAATCACTAACCAAAGGCCCTACATTTTGGTTTGATATTGACTCAAAAAACTTCCTACAACTTGCCGGATAGCCTTTCCCCACAAGATAAATACCAACTGTTGGCGGCAAACAAATTGTAATTCCGCAACATCAGTCGGAGATAACGAAGTTTTTTTTGTCGTATACGGATACATAATTGCATCCTCATCGTCTATATGTCCCAGACCTAAAGCATGCCCAAATTCGTGTGCCAATGTATGGATAAGTTCGTTTCTGTCTGTGGCAAAATATAAAGTTATAGAATTGTCCGATGGACTATATAAACCCTCTTCAGGTTTCTTTGCCAATTCAGCGTTAAATTGCCGTACATCAGTATTCAATACACCAACATCGGTATTATATTGATTTGTCGAAAGATTTAACTGTTTTGCAAGACTATTTAGACCGTCTCCTTCTTTTTTTAGCTGCTCCTGTTGCGAAATTAGACGATCGTATACCTCTGGTGGGGCACCGCCTTTTTTGTTCCACTCCTCTACGATAACATTAAATTGGCGTAATTTTTCTTTAAATGCATCTGCAGATTGGTAGTACGATTGTATCTGCGCTTGCAATGTGCTACTTTTTTCATCTAACGCGCCCTGCATTTTTTGAATTTGTGTGGTTAGTTCCTGCCGTTTGTCAAAAGAAAAACTAACAGTCAGTGTTGCCTTTGGATCGTACACAAACAGCTTCTTTCCATACGCCTGACTCCATAATGCTGTTGCCTTATCTATATCGCCTGCCACTTCTCTTTCTGAAAGACCAAAACGGGTATCAACTTTGTCTATTGTATAGGTAATCGGTGTATCACAAGCCGATGCTTGCAGCAGCGAGGGATTTAAAAAAACAGTAAGACTAAACCCAACCAAAAATAACACAAAAAGTAACCGCTTCATAGACATATTGGATCCCTATTTTCTACTATACAAACCAACAAGCTCGGCAGAGGCAAAAATATGGCCTTGCATGGCGTCTTCGATGGCTTTTTTATCTGCGTTTTGCGAAAGATTAAGTGTGATATCAAGGGCGTAGAGTTTGAAAAAGTAACGATGAGTACCAGATGGAGGACAGGGGCCGCCATAGCCTGGTTTACCAAAATCTGTCATTCCCTCAACCCCACCTTGCGGCACACAATTTTTTGCAATTTCGGAAACTGTTGGGTCGATATTAAAACAGTCCAATGAATCCAAATTTTTGCCTGCGCATCCGGATCATCAACAATCAAAACCAAACTTTTTGTATTTTCTGGAATATCCAAAAAAGAGAGCGGAGGATTTACATTCTCCCCATCGCAGGTAAACTTACTTGGAATATCTTGGTTATGCCCAAAAGCAGGACTGGTAAGTTTCATATGAGCGGGTGATGGGGATCGAACCCACTACCTTCTCCTTGGCAAGGAGACGTTCTACCGGTGAACTACACCCGCTTGTTGGGTGCCGAGAGCAGGAATCGAACCCGCATAACCGCTTCTTCAGAGCGGCGCCTTGACCACGTTGGCAATCTCGGCATGTTTTATTAATCTATCATGCGTTCTTTGTCTATGGCAATTTGCGCATACTAAATCGCATTTTGTAATCTCTTTTTTAATTTTTTTAAAGTTCGACGTATTTTGTGTTGCTAAAGTAGAAATACTTCCTATTTTAATTTCTCCATCTCTATGATCGAAATCCATAACCCATGGAGGATATATTTTATCACAATCCATGCATGGTTTATTCCTTTTAATTTCTTCAATATATTTTCGTCGTTCCGCTTTATATTTCTGTTTTCTTAAAAGTGCAAGTTTTAGTTGTTTTTCTCTATTTTTATGGTAATAATTTCTTCCTCTAATTTTATAACAATCCGCACATTTTTCGTAATACTCGCCAGCTCTTTTACCAGTTTTTCTTTTGTAAAAATTATCTAAAGTTTTCTCTAATCCGCACTTTTTACATTTTTTCACTAACTATACTATAATACAAAGAATATCGAAACTCAAGTATAGTTTTCAGACAATTATTAGTGGACTCTGAGGGATTCGAACCCCCGACATCTTCAGTGTAAATG
>CAZIZQ010000020.1:0-6237 GCA_964544105.1 uncultured Gammaproteobacteria bacterium
TCAATTAGGGTAAAGCCTTTTTGGTATTTCATGTAATAATCTATTGTTGCAGTAACAAGATTAGGTTGTCAAGGGGAAGTTTTTCGGGTTTTTTTCTGCTGCTTCAACAAGGTTAGTAAGTAGCATTGCAACATTTACCGGCCCAACACCGCCTGGAACTGGTGTATAAAACGATGCGATATTTTCTAATGTTTGCTTTTCATAATCACCATGTAGTTTTCCATCCGTTCCTCGGTACATGCCAACAATAATCATAATGACATTTTTTTTCAACGTTTGTGGGAGGTTTGCATTCTT
Organism: uncultured Gammaproteobacteria bacterium; assembly: GCA_964544105.1. Taxonomy (GTDB): domain Bacteria; phylum Patescibacteriota; class Microgenomatia; order Levybacterales; family UBA12049. The sequence goes on from CAZIZQ010000020.1 coordinate 298, forward strand.
GTTGCCAACGGTTGAGATAATAATGTCGGCTGCCTCTGTTAGTTTTTCGGGGTTTTCTGTTTTACTATCTATAACTGCTGGTTCTAGTCCAAGCTTTTTAAGCTTTTCAATAACAGGTCTCCCGCCTGTTTGTCCTTTGCCAATCACAACAATGTTTTTGGTTTTTAGCCAAGAGGTAAAAGAGTTAGAATCGTGGATGTTATCATAAACTTTTTCTAATATCTTGATGACTGCTGCGGCCAGGGGCATATCGTAAGGCGCATCTTCTCGAAACGCATCAATATCTTTCTTGGCATCGGTTGCCAGGTCTATTGCGTTTCCATCAATATGGGGGGGTAGCGGTCTTTGGACAATAATACCGTGGACAAGTGGGTCATCGTTTAATTTTTTAATTGTTTTAAGTAATTCATAATTCGTAATTCCTAATTCATAATTCAATACCGTTGCCTTTGCCCCAATGCTGGTAGCTTTTAACTCTTTTTGGCGGACATAAGCAAGAGATGCCGGGTCTTGGCCAACTATAATTATGGCAACATTAGGAATTATTCCCTTCTTTTTGAGTAATGATACTTTGGTGCGAAGGTCGTCAAGAATTGTTTGTGCAATTATCCGCCCGTCAATTGTCATGTTTAGCTTTCAACACATGTTGCGGATGCGACTACATCGTTTGCATGTGAGAAGCGCATAAGTATTACTCCTTGGGTGTCGCGGGAAAGCCGTGGTACAGCATCCAAGTCTATTTTAACCACTTGTCCTCGTTTGGAAGTAATAATACATTCTTTACTGCCTTCGGGAATGATTTGCGAAAAGATAACCTTACCGGTTTTTGGAGTCACTTTGGCAACTTTTACTCCCTGTCCTGCCCTGCTTTGTCCGCGGAACAAATCAGCAGAGGTTTTTTTACCTAGACCATTCCCCATAATAGTAAGCAGATTTGCTTTTGCATCTTTGTCAATAACATCCATGCCGATCACAACGTCGCCTGTTTGGAGTTTTATGCCTCGCACACCCCTGCCGGCCCGGCCTATTGGGCGGACTGCTTTTTCGGAGAAACGAATTGCTTTTCCATCCCTTGTAGTTAAGATTACTTCGTGTGAACCATCTGTTAATTTACTCCATGCCAGCTCGTCGTCTTTATCCAGTTTTATTGCGGCAATGCCGCGTCTTATATTTTCGAATTCCGATATTTCGGTCTTTTTAACAGTCCCCTTTTTGGTGGTTAAGAAAATGTATTTGTAGGACGCTGAAGCGCCTGCAGCTTCTTTTCCTACTTTATAACTAACAAATGCTTCGACTCGTTCGCCTTGTTCGATGTTAATAAGGTTAACAATGGCGGTACCTTTGGCTGTGCGACTGCTTTCGGCAATTTCGTATGCCCGAAGTTGGTACACTTTTCCTTTATTAGTAAAGAAGAGGATGTTGTCGTGGGTTTGGGCAAACCGAATTTGGGCAATACCATCTTCGTCTTTGGTAGTCATGCCAATGACACCTTTACCGCCTCGTTGTTGTACTCTAAAACTGTTGGCACTTTGCCGTTTTATATACCCAGTCGTTGTTATGGTAATAACTGTTGGTTCGTTGGGAATAAGGTCTTCGTCTGAAAACTCCCCTACTTTTCCTTTATACACTTTGGTGCGTCGCAGATCGGCATACTTTTCTTTTATATATTTTAATTCGTCTTTGATAACTGTTAATATTTTTTCTGGGTGTGTTAGTAAATCTTCTAAATAGGCAATGGTTTCTTTAACCAAGCTCAATTCGTCTTCGATTTTTTGCCTCTCCAGTGCTGCCAGACGGCGAAGTTGCATGTCTAAAATGGCGGTTGCCTGGAGTTCGGACAACTTGAATTTTGCCATTAAATTTTGTTTGGCATCTTCTTGGTCTTTGGATTCTCTAATGGTTTTAATAACTGCGTCAATATGGTCAACGGCAATTTTTAACCCTTCCAAAATATGCAAACGGGCTTTTGCCTGTTTTAATTCAAACTCCGACCGCTTGGTCACAATAAGATAGCGGTGTTTTAAGTATTCTTCAAGAATTGTCTTTAAATTAAGGGTTTGAGGTGTGCCGTTAACCAAAGCCACAATATTGGCCGGAAAAGTGGTTTGGAGACTGGTATGTTTGAAAAGATTATTCAATACCTTTTTTGGCACAGCATCGCGTTTTAGTTCTACCATGACTCGTGTGCCGTGACGGTCGGATTCGTCGCGGAGGTCAGAAATACCTTCAATTTTTTTATCTTTGGCCAGCTCGGCTATACGGGCAACAAGGAGCGCTTTATTTACCTGGTATGGCAGCTCAGTAATAATAATGGCCGATTTACCGTTGCCAATGTCTTCGATGTCTGCCTTTCCCCGGATAATGATTTTACCTCGGCCTGTTTCATAGACGTTTCTAATTTCTGCGGCATCATAAATAGCACCATATGTTGGAAAGTCCGGGCCTTTAACACATTCAAGAAGTTCGTCAACAGTTACATCTGATGTAAGGACACTATCTTTTGCTTTTGTTTTCCCAATCATGCAAAGAATGGCATCAATTACTTCGCCAAGATTGTGTGGTGGGATTTTGGTGGCCATGCCAACCGCAATACCCTCGCTACCCATTAAGAGCAAGTTAGGAAGTTTAGCTGGGAGAAAGTTTGGCTCTTGAATAGTAGCGTCAAAATTTGGCGAGTAACTCACTGTTTCTTTGTCTAAATCAACCAGCATTTCAGAGGTTATTGCTGCCATCCTAGCCTCCGTGTATCTTTGCGCCGCAGGGGGATCTCCGTCGACCGAGCCATAATTTCCTTGCCCATCAATTAGGGGATAGCGCATGGAAAAGCTTTGTGCCAAGCGGACTAAGGCATCGTAAATTGGCATATCACCGTGGGGATGGTATTTACCCATCACTTCCCCCACTATTTTTGCCGATTTTACATATCTTGCACTGTGTGTAAGTCCCATTCCATTCATGGCAAAAAGGATGCGGCGGTGGACTGGTTTTAGGCCGTCTCGAACGTCTGGAAGGGCACGGGAAACGATAACGCTCATAGCGTAATCGAGGTACGCCCGGCGCATTTCTGTGCTAATTTCTGTTTTTTGCAGTTTACCTATGTTCATTTTAAAGCTTTCCTAATTACTTCAAGCGCTACTTCTTTGCTCTTCCAGCCTTTAATTTTCACCCATTTGTTTGGTTCTTTTTCTTTATAGTGTTCGAAAAAGTATTTTATTTCATCTTTTAGTTTTTGGGGCAGTTCTGAAACATCATTGTATTTACCAAAGGGTGGGTTAATTTTTTCCAGTGGCACTGCAATAACTTTTTCATCCACTCCTGCCTCGTCTGTCATCTCCAGCATGCCAATTGGTTTTGATGGAATAATAACACCTGGTACAACTGGCTTTGTGGAAAGTACTAATACATCGACTGGATCTCCGTCACCCGCTATGGTGTTTGGTACAAATCCGTAATTAAATGGATACTCCATTTCCGTATAAAGAAAACGGTCGACAAAAATAGCTCCACTTTCTTTATCGAGTTCATACTTTACACTCACCCCTTGCGGAATCTCGATAAAAACATTTATCTCTTCCGGTGGATTCTTTCCTGCTGATAAATTTTTAATATTCATTTTGTATTCACCTCCTATATATCTAGCATTGCTTGTTTTGCATTGCTTTGAATAAAGTGTTTTCTGGGTGGGACTTCATCTCCCATCAGCATAGTAAAAGTTGCATCGGCTTCTTCTGCATCGTCGATAGTTACTTGTTTTAAAATTCTATTTTGTGGATTCATGGTTGTTTCCCAGAGTTGGTCGGCATTCATTTCTCCAAGACCTTTATATCGCTGCACATTGGCATTTTGATTTTTCTTTCCAACCAGCATTTCTTTAATCACTGCATCTTTTTCTTCGTCTGCATAGGCGTATCGTATATCTTTGCCAATTTGAATTTTAAACAGCGGCGGTTGGGCCACATACAAAAACCCTTTTTTGACAATATCCGGCAAATGCCTAAAGAAAAATGTCAAGAGAAGTGTTTCGATATGCTCGCCATCAACGTCGGCATCAGTCATAAGGATTATGCGGTGGTAGCGGAGTTTTTCAAAGTTCACAGTCTCCCCGATTCCCATACCCAGGGCAATAATCAGGTTTTTTAGTTCTTCAAATTCAATAATTTTATCCAGTCTGGCTCTTTCGGTATTTAAAATTTTTCCACCAATTGGTAAAATGGCTTGGAATTTTCGGTCTCGTCCGGACTTGGCTGTTCCTGCTGCCGAGTCTCCTTCTACAAGATAAATTTCACAAAGAGAGGCATCTTTTTCTTGGCAATCCCACAGTTTTCCCGGTAATGATGATCCCTCTAACGCGCCTTTTCTCAAGATTGCTTCTTTGGCTGCCTTTGCTGCGAGTCTTGCTTTGGCTGCCAAATACACTTTTTCCAAAATTTTTCGTGCCTCACTTGGATTTTCTTCAAAGAAAGTAGATAATCCCTCTTTGGCAATTTGCTGTACTATCGGCTGAATTTCGGCATTGCCTAATTTCCCTTTGGTTTGGCCTTCGAATTGGATCCTATCTTGCGGCATTTTAATGTAGACTACTGCAGTTAAGCCTTCGCGGGTGTCGTCGCCTGTTATGGCATCATCTTCGTTTTTAAAACTGCCAATTTTTTTGCCATAGTCGTTAATTGCCCGGGTTAAGGCCATCCGAAAACCGGTAAGGTGTGTGCCGCCGTTGACGGTGTTGATAACGTTGACATATGATTCCACATTTTCCGAATATGCATTGTTATATTGTAGTGCAATTTCGACTTCCACATCACCATCTAATTTTTTAATAAAAATTGCATCGTGGAGCGGTTCTTTATTTTCGTTAATTTTTTCAACCAAGGATTTTATGCCACCTTCAAAATAGTAGTTTACTTCTTTTATTTCGTCTCCACGCAGGTCATATAAATGGAAGTAGAGGGTTGGAACAAGATAGGCGCGTTCGCGGATGGTTTTTTTGACAAAGTCAAAATCAAAGTCAATTACGGAAAAGATTTGCTTGTCCGGAAGAAACGTTGCCGTAGTACCCGATTTTAGTTCAAATCCGTTAACTGGAAGAGCATAGTTCGATTTTGCCAATTCCGTAAGTTTGGTTGTTGGTATTCCTCTTGCGTACTCTTGGCGAAATACTTTGCCGTTTCGACGGACTTCCACCCACATCCATTCCGATAGTGCGTTAACAACAGATGACCCTACGCCGTGTAACCCCCCCGATATTTTATATGCCGACCCACCAAATTTGCCACCGGCATGGAGCTTGGTCATCACAATTTCCAGCGCCGACTTTTTAAACTGGGGCATTATGTCAACCGGAATACCGCGGCCGTCGTCAACAACTGTGGCACTGCCGTCAATATTCAGCATTATCCACACGTTTTTGGCATGCCCTGCCAAAGCTTCGTCAACAGCGTTATCGATAATTTCCCGTAAAGATTCGTGCAGTCCAATACTGTCGGTTGAGCCAATATACATCCCAGGCCGTTTTCGGACTGGCTCTAATCCTTCTAAAACTTGGATGTGAGATGCTGAATAGTCAGAAGACTTTGAGGATTTTGGTTGTTTTTTAGAAGCTGTCATAAAAATCTACTCTATCATTTTAGCAAATTCTTTGCAATATTTCTAGGTTTGTAGTTTTTTCTGTGTAAGTTTTGGCGTTTCTTTCCTAAAATACTCTTTTACTTCTTCCCAATTTGCAGCAAGGATCATTTTAGGCATATCACTTTCTTTTTCAGCGTCCTCAAAATAGTCTAAGGAGCGTAGAATTGTGTATAAATGATCTTCTAAGACACCATATTTTTTTTGATAAAACTCAAGCATTTCCTCAAGCGTAAATTTTTTGGCGAGAAAATTCACATCTACAAAATCTCGTTTTGTGCCTCTATCTTCGATTGCGTGACTTTTCATGGCAGCAAT
>CAZIZQ010000020.1:6247-19914 GCA_964544105.1 uncultured Gammaproteobacteria bacterium
TATCGGCAAGGCTTGCTAGCCTTATACCCTCAAATTCTACGGTCTTCTCAAGTAACGGATATTTATAGTAGAATATGCTGAATTTAGTATCTCCAATTTGTCCCCAAACAGTCCATTCTGCAGTACCAGCTTGAACAAATTCTTTGTAAACACTCAGTTTTGTAGATAGTGCTGTTTCATTAAATTGTTCTTGCGTGAAGAAATCAAGGTCAACAGAAATTCTGTGCCCAATCTGGAGAGCTAAAGCAGTTCCTCCAGCGAGGTATGCATTTTTGATTTCAGGCATTCCTGAAACTAACTGGATAGCCCGAAATGTATCGGGAAGTAAGGTTTTTGTAAACATGGCATTTGTGCCTTGTCAATTCCCAGTATATCTGCCCAAAAGTTGCCCGTCGGTCGTGCCAAATCCCGTGTTTCCATAATCACTTTTTTAATCTCATCTTTCCTATATGTTTTGAGAAGCCAACGAATATCAGAAAGATTTCCTCTGTCTAACACGCGTTTTATAATAAGGTGTGCGCTTCTTTTAATCTCTAACTTTTCAAATGAAACATCCCAAAAATACGGCTTTAAAGATTGTGGAAGTTGTGATTTTTCTTTTTGTTTCATAGTATTATTTTATTATCACATATTTTACATTATAACTCAACTTCTTCCGATATGGGATCGGTTTAGCTAGGACGAAACGGTACAGAGTTTTTATTCCAAGGCTAGATGCTTTATATTTTTAAATGTTCTTGCGTAGTCTGCATGATCGTAGACAAATTTTCTATATTCTTCTTGGTTTTTGAAGTGAGATATAATTGGAGTCGTATTGCAGAAACCATTCTTTTTACCTAAATATTCTGGATAAGACGAGTATTCGTATTTTTCCAGATTGGCTATTTCAGTAAGGTATGAGGATACAGGGTTTAAGTGAATATACCGACTGACGTGAATATATTGTTCTTCGTTTTCTATTCGAACCGCGCCGAAATTTCCTTGAAACAAATGTCCTACTCTTTCGTGACGGGTGTTGAAGTAATGACTAAAACCGTTTGTTATTTTTGCCATAAATTTAGAAATACCTTTATCTTCGAGCTGTTTTAATAAAAGATGTATGTGGTTAGGCATGAGGCAAAAGGCGTGTATATCTACAAGATATTTTGATGTCTTTTGGAGGTTTTTAAATATATATGCTTTATTGTCTGTTCCCAGACGAGAGAAAGAGGAGAATTTAACAGGGCAGTCTAGAAATCGATAGTACTGTATTAGCTCAAGAAATCTTCCATAGTCCCGTTTATTTAAGAATATTGGTCTTTTTTCTACTCCCCTGTTGTATACGTGGTAGACTTCGTTTGTTGCGAGAATTGTCTTTCGCCTAGCCATACTATTAGTTAAACATAGATGTACCGAATCGTCAATACAATTCCGATACGGGATCGGAATAGCTTCGCGATGTGGTACATGGCATAGCTAGTGTCAAACAACATATCATTTGGAAGTTGGGGTATCCTACTATAGGATTGGGGAAAAGTCAAGTGCCCTCGTGCCAGGAGGAAAGATACTTTTTCTGTTCACTTGTTAATCTGTCAAACGAAACTCCCATGGCTTTTAGTTTTAATCTGGCAATTTCCCGATCCATCTTTTTTGGTAAGACATATACTTTATTTTTCAGTTTGCCCTTGTTTTTTACAAACCACTCGGCTGCTAGTGCCTGATTGGCAAAGCTCATGTCCATTACCTCTGCCGGGTGGCCTTCGGCCGCGCCTAAATTAACCAGCCTTCCCTCTGCCAGAAGATGAATTTTTTTACCGTTTTTAAGCACGTATTCTTCAAGACTCGGCCGTAGTGTTCGTTTGGATTTTTTAACTTTTTCTAAATAGGCAACGTCTATTTCCACATCAAAGTGGCCGGTGTTACAAATAATAATGCCGTCTTTCATTTGCTCAAGCAATTTGGCATTTACCACATGTTTGTCCCCTGTAGCAGTTATTAAAATATCAGCAATTTTGACAGCACGTGCTATTGGCATAACCATAAATCCATCCATTACTGCTTCCAAAGCTTTGATAGGATCAATTTCTGTCACAACCACATGTGCTCCCATTCCTGCTGCTCTTTGTGCTACTCCCCTTGCACACCAGCCATATCCTGCAACTACAAATGTTTTGCCAGCTAAAAGTACGTTGGTAGCACGGATAATGCCGTCGACAGATGACTGTCCTGTGCCATACCTATTGTCAAACAAGTGTTTGGTGTCGGAATCATTCACTGCAATAACGGGAATTTTTATGGCCTTGTCTTTTTCCATGGCCTTAAGCCTTATTACACCTGTGGTTGTTTCCTCAGATGAGCCCAAGATATTTTTTAATTGCTCTTTGCGCTCTTTATGTAAAAGCGATACTAAATCCGCGCCATCATCCATGGTAATTTGCGGTTTGAAATCTAAAACAGTGTTAAGATGCTTATAATACGTGTTGTTATCTTCGCCTTTTATGGCAAAGGTTGGAATGTCATAATCTTTGGCTAAGGACGCCGCGACACTGTCTTGGGTAGAAAGAGGATTGGATGCGCAAAGAGCAACATTTGCCCCGCCTGCTTTAAGTGCCAGAATAAGGTTTGCAGTTTCCGATGTGACATGCAGACATGCGCCAATAGTTAGTCCTTTGAGGGGTTTTTCTTTTTGGAACCGTTCTCGAATAAGCCGAAGGACTGGCATTTGTTGGGAAGCCCATTCGATTTTTAGTTTTCCTTCTTTTGCAAGTGTTATATCTTTTACGTCGTATTTCATTTTTCCAATTCTAGCATTTCCGAAAAGGTCTGTATATACCTTTCTTGAAATTCTTTTAATGTAAAATGATGTTCCTGTGTGCCGTATTTTTCGATTGCGTAACAAGCAGCAACCGACCCCATTTGTCCGCATATTTTGAGATCAAAATTTCTAATATATCCTGCCATAAAGCCTGCTCTATATGCATCCCCTGCTCCGGTTGGGTCTAAAACTTCCTTTGGTTTAACTGGTTTAATAGTATATGTTTCTTTTTTTGTTTTAATCTGTGAACCTTTTGGCCCAAGTGTGGTAATAATAATCTTGACTTCTTTAAATAAGTCTTCTTCTGAAAGTGATGTTTTATTTTTCAGTAAATCTATTTCATAATCATTGGCAATAAGTATGGTTGCTTTTTGGATGATTTTTTTTATTTCGTCAGAAGACAAGGAAGGTAATTGCATGCCAATATCTACCATAAATGGTACGTTAATTTCTCGGCATTCTTCGGAGAGTTTTATTATTGCTCTGGGGTCGTTGGGTGAAATAATAGCAAAGTGGGGTTTTGTAGGTATTGCTTTTATTGATAGTTCGTGGGCGTTTTTGAGGGCTCCTGGATAAAAACCAGAGATTTGATTGTCGTTTTTATCAGTCATAATAAACGCAGAGGCTGTTGATTCGTTTTTTATGATTTTTATATAAGAGGTCGTAATATTAGAATTTTCCAAAAACTTGAGGTAGTCATTAAAATCTTCTCCGGCTACGCTTAAAATGATAGCTGGTTGTTGAAACAAAGATAAACTATACGCAATATTTCCAGCGGTGCCTCCTCGGTGTTTGTTGAGGGTATTTACTGAAAATGACAGGTTAATTTGGTGGATTTTGTCTGGCATGATGTGGTCTGAAAAAACTCCTGGAAAATCCATGATGTAATCAAACGCCAAAGAGCCGGTAACGAGGGTATATTTCATTACCTATATGATAGCAGACATTGTATTATTTTGCAGAATATATAGTTTGTACCACATCGTAGATACAATTCCGATACGGGATCGGAATAGCTTCGCGAAATTGTGTTTAGAAAGTGTTTAGAAAGTAAGGTGTTCGGGTGGTATGCCGGCTTCCAGACAAGCTTTTTTTCCTTCATCAAAAAGATCTTTTACTCTTGGAAGTTCGGGACTTGGACCATCTTTTGTAAGTTGCACAATGCGTGTGTGAAGTCCAAGGAACTTTAAAAATAAAGATACTTGGTGGGGTGTGAGGCCAGACATTCTTTCTTTTAAAATTATTAGTCTTTTTTGTTCTGGTGAAGTTGGGTATACACTATTTTCTGAATATACAAGAGGAATTGTAACTGGTGTTCTTTTCTTTTCGCCATCAAGCGTGCTGCACACAGCTTCTATAACAAGCTCTGATGTATTTAAAAATTCTTTAAGTATTCTTGGATCTACTTTTACAGTTCCTGTGAGCCCTTGAATTGGTCTATGATCGTTTCTATCAATATAGTCATTATAGATATAGTCGCTTGTAAGCCTTAGGCTAATTAACGGTAATAATTCACCGTTTCGTTCGATTTCTTCTAATTCCGCAATACGCTTTTCAACAGGACCTTCAGCAGAGGCAGGTAGGGTTTTCAAATATGTTAATCCCCGTTTGGGGTCGTTATGCCCTAGGTCCAAAATGACAACAGACCCATTGTTGACTGGCTGGCCAAAAAATACGCTCCGCCTGTTGAATATAGGGACACAAACTTGTTGCCTTCCATTTGGCAATGTTCTGTAAACACTTTCCTTATCTTGTAGCAGCCTTGCTATAGTTTTGGCTGTGGTTTCGGTTATTTTTTGGGGTGGTTGTAAAACAAGATTTATGACAAGTCCGTAATTAGTGATGTTTTGTGCTCCTTTTTCTTGAGGAAAGCTATAAGCGCTAGCAACAAAACTGCAGGCAAAGGTACTTATTGGGTAATCATCTGGAAGATTGACATAGGCCAAGTCGACTTGCCTTGAAAATTCGCTGTCGGTTTGAGCTGGTGATGATGCATCGCCATTTGGATTATACTCCAGGCATTTGTTTAATAAGTCTATTGTTTGTTGTGACGGAGGTATAAATACTATACCACTTTTTTGAGGAGATAGCTCTGGTCTACTATGAAATGCTTCAGTCATAAAAAAATAGGACAGGGGGTGGATTATATCACAAGGATGAAAGATTTAAAAATAGGTTTTCCAGAGCCAGGCGGGAGTTGGTGTTGGTGGTTTTGAGAATAACATATGTGTTTTGGAAAGATATAATGGTGTTACTAATTTGTTTTCCACTTATTAATTCTTGACGGAGAGCCAGAATTGCATTTTCTATCCACATAATTGCTTCGTTTTTGTTTTTTGCCAGACTTTCGGCCAGTTTTAGTCTTTGTCCTATGTTGCCTTGCGGTAGAGTTAAAGATTCAATCATTTGTAATGATGAGAGGTAGATAATATTGCAACGAGAGAGAACGGTTGGTAGGAGAAAATCTCTATTCTCTGCAGTGAGTATAATAATAGTATTGTTTGGCGGTTCTTCTAGAATTTTAAGCAGGCTGTTTTGTGCTTCGACTGTCAGTTTTTCGGCATTTTTAATAATTACTGCTTTTGTTTTTCCCCGCAGAGGGGCAAAAAAAAGCACTTTTTGTAGATTTCTTACATCGGCAATACCGATTGATCCTTCGACTTCGATAGTTGAAATATCGATATCGGCAATACCCTTTTCTTTACAGAAGTTAAGCGTATATTCATCGGTTGTTTTTTTATCTTTTGATACAACAAGAAAGCTTTCCATCCTTGACATAATAGCAGGATTTTCCGTACTATAAAAGTAATGCCCGATACTGTTTTACAACAAACTACACAAGCTTCTCAAGAAACAAAAAATGTTGCCGATGTGCTTTTTGCTCAAGCAGCTATAACAATTAAGCAGTACGAAGACATAAAAGTAAAAAGCGCGACAGATGGTATTTCTATAGAAGACGCGGCTGTGGCGCTTGGTTTTGCATCGGATACGCAACTTATGCAAGCCAAGGCAAAATTGCTGGGAGTAGAATTTGTTTCTTTAGAAAGTATATCTTTTTCTCCGCAGGCAGTAAGTTTTGTTCCGGAGTCGGTGGCAGAGCGTTTTGCCCTTATTCCATTTGCTTATGACAACCAGACAAAAACATTGTCTGTAGCTATGAGCAACCCTGCGGATTTAGACGCAATTTCTTTTGTGCAGCAAAAAACCGGTCTTTCTATAAAATCCTATGCCGCGGTTAAGGCAGAAATAGAAGCAGCAATAAAAGAGCAGTATAGGCAGGAGCTTGTTGGAGAGGTGGGGCAGGTTTTAAAAGAAACAGAGGAATTTGAGCAAGCCCCCACAGTTGACAGCAAGCAGATAGCCAGTCTCATTAAGGAAGCGCCAATTGCCAAAATTGTTTCAACTATTCTTGATTATGCGATAACTTCCCGCGCGTCAGATGTTCATATCGAGCCACAAACAGATAGAGTAAGGGTGAGGTACAGAATAGATGGTATTTTGTATGACAAATTAAGCCTGCCAAAAGAGGTCAGGGATGTTTTGGTTTCTCGTATTAAGATTTTGTCAGAAATGAAGATAGATGAACATAGAATCCCCCAAGACGGCCGTTTTAACTTTAAAGCTGGAAATAACGAGGTTGATCTTCGTATCTCAACACTTCCCACCTCGCATGGAGAAAAAATTGTCATGAGGTTACTTCGAAAATCCGGCGGCGTGCCGACAATGCAGGAGTTGGGTTTAAATGGCACAGCGCTGAAGAATTTGGAATTTGCCATATCAAGGCCACACGGCATAATTTTGGTTTGCGGTCCAACAGGCAGTGGTAAAACCACCACGCTTTACTCGGTTCTTTCAAAGTTAAATACCCCTAAAGTTAATATTATGTCGCTTGAGGATCCGGTGGAATACGAAATTTTGGGAGTTAACCAGGTGCAGATAAATCCGGCTGTAGGATTAACATTTGCTACGGGGCTGCGGTCGTTTTTACGGCAAGACCCAAATATAATTTTAGTTGGCGAAATACGCGATAACGAAACAACAGACCTTGCGCTCCAAGCTGCTTTAACCGGCCATTTAGTTTTTTCAACTCTTCACACATCTAATGCTTCTGGGGCAATTCCCAGGCTTTTAGATTTAGGCGCAGAGACCTTTTTACTTGCCTCAACGCTAAATGCCGTAGTTGGGCAGCGAATTGCCCGCAAAATTTGCTCGTCTTGTAAAGAAGCATATGTCCCACCTGCCGAGGTAGTAAATGAAATAAAAAATATATTAGGGCCTCTTTTTCCAAAAGACCTGCAGGAGGTAAAATTATTTAAAGGGAGAGGATGCAGTGAATGCGGATTAAGCGGTTACTCTGGTAGAGTAGGTATTTTTGAAGTGTTGTCAATTACAGAAAGAATTGCGCGAGTTGTTTTGGAGCGGGTCGATGCGGCAACTGTTGAGAAACAAGCAGTTACCGAAGGAATGATTACCATGAGACAAGATGGATACCTTAAAGTATTACAAGGAGTTACAACAATAGAGGAAGTATTGCGCGTGGCGCAGGAATAAGATGGACTTACAGAAAATTTTATCATTATTAGTTCAGAAGAATGCATCGGATTTGCATCTATTACCAGGTTTGCCGCCGATGATTCGTATTGACGGAGAGCTCTCCCCTCTTTCTGATTTTGCCATACTTTCCCGTGAAGATGTGGAAAATCTTGTTTATCGTTTGCTTACTCCCGAACAAAAAGAGCTACTGCTGGCAAATAAAGAGCTTGATTTTTCTTTTGGGTTTAGCAGCTCCATGGGAGAGATTGGCCGGTTTAGGGCAAATGTTTACTACCAGCGGGGGGTTTTGTGTGCCGCTTTTCGATTTTTACCTCCGGTTATTAAATCTATAGACGATCTTGGTTTGCCTAAAGTTTTACATAATTTCGCAAAGCTTAAACAAGGGTTTGTTTTGGTTTGCGGTCCAACCGGTCACGGTAAATCAACCACAATTGCCGCAATGATAAACGAAATCAATAAAGAACAGGCTTTGCATATTCTTACCATTGAAGACCCGATAGAGTATACATACCCGAAAGGAAAAAGTATTTTATCACAAAGAGAAATGGGTCTTGATACTCACTCGTGGACAATGGCGTTACGCAGCGCTTTGCGGGAAGATCCGGATGTGGTATTTGTGGGCGAGATGCGTGACCCCGAAACTATTGGAGCGGCAATTACCATTGCCGAGACTGGACATCTTGTTTTCTCGACCCTTCACACTAATTCGGCCTCACAAAGTATAGATCGTATGGTTGATTCTTTTCCCGCCCATCAGCAGCCCCAAGTAAGGATACAGCTTTCAGCAACACTTAAAGGGATAGTATCCCAGCGTCTTATACCACGACTTGGCGGCGGAAGAGTTGCTGTAGCCGAGGTGCTTATTGGCACACCTGCTGTTGCCAGTAACATTAGGGATGGCAAGACACATCTGATTGATTCTGTTATCCAGACATCGCAAGATGTTGGTATGATCCCTTTGGAAACATCGCTGGCGCAACTGGTGCTTTCGGGAGCAATAACCCTTGAAACAGCCAAGGGTTATGCCATGCACGCGGATGAGCTTTTGCGCCTAGTAGCATCGTAGCCAATGTAAAATACTATGAAGTTTAGTTATCGCGCTGTTTCTAAAGATGGGAAAATTGTTCAGGGCGTAACAGATGCCAGAAGCACAAGCGATGTAGCGACTTATTTGCGTTCTCACGAATTTATCCCCATTCGTATCGCAAACCAAAAAATTTTTGTGTCATATTCTCTGCCATTTTTGGGAAAGGTAAAGTTTTCAGATATTGTGTTTTTTACCAGACAGCTTTCGTCCATGCTTGTATCAGGGTTAACATTAATGGAGGGCTTGCGCGTTTTAAAAGAACAAATACAAAAATCTTCGGTAAACGAAATTATTAGCGGCATTATTACCGATATCGAAGGAGGAAAATCTTTTTCCGAAAGTTTAGCTAAGTATCCAAATACATTTTCCTCTATTTATATTTCTCTTATCAAGTCGTCCGAGCAAGCGGGTATTTTAGATAAAATTCTTTTAAGGCTGGCCGATACCCTGGAAAAGCAGCAAAAAATTCGAAGCACTATTAAGGGGGCTTTAATGTATCCGGCGATAGTTGTTATTGGCATGGTGATTGTGGTTATTATTATGATGCTTTTTGTTATTCCCCAATTGGCTGTTGTATATGAGTCGCTGAATGTGCAGCTTCCCCTGCCAACTAAAATTGTTATTTTTATTTCCGATGCTTTTATTAAGTTTTGGCCATTTGTTTTTGGTTTTGGTTTTTTGTTGATTTTTCTTTTGCGCCGCTGGTACCGCACAGACACAGGCAGGCTTTTTTTGGATGATTTAATACTAAGGTTGCCTGTTTTTGGTAAGCTTATCAAACAAACAATCCTTGCCGAATTTACCAGGACTTTTGGTCTTTTGGTTGGATCCGGGACATTGGTTGTCGAGTCGCTTGACCAGACAGCCAATGTTACCGGTAATTTAATATATAAAAATGCTGTTTTGGGCGCTGCCAAGCAGGTGGAGAAGGGTGTTGGTATTGGCGACGCATTGTCGGGATACGCGATTTTCCCCCCAATTCTAGTACAAATGGCAAAAATTGGCGAGGAGACAGGGAAGCTTGATGAATCGCTGCTTCGGGTGTCCGAGTACTTCGAGCGCGAAGTAGATGAAACAACCAAGACACTCACAACTGCCATGGAGCCGATTATTATTGTGGTATTGGGCGCCGGTGTGGCGTTTTTAATTGTTTCTATTATTACACCAATTTATAGCCTAACCTCGGCATTCTAATATGGTATTGATATATTTTGATATCTTGACAAGGTAAAAACAATTTGTCTATAGTTAGTTGTATAGCTTAATGAAAAAACATTTTTTATCTTCTAAAGGTTTTACTCTTATCGAACTTCTGGTGGTCATTGCAGTCTTAGGTGTTTTGGCAACAGTTGTATTGGTGGCAATTAATCCGGTTGAACAGTTAGCCAGGGGCCGAGACGCTGGCAGAAAATCCACAGTTGGCCAGTTGGCTAACGCAGCCCAGGCATATTTTACAAGTAGAACTGCATATCCCCTCATGACTACTGGAGCTGAAGCAAATGCATGGATTACTACATTAAAAGAAGCTGGAGAAATAAAGGCTGTTCCCGCAGCTACAACATACCAGATATTAGAAGCGACTGACAGATGTACAGAGGGCACTGATGCTTCACCAGTAAGAGGTAAAGAAAGTGATTACTGTTACATTTCAACTACAAGTACATCAGGTGCGGCAGATGCAGTAATTTATGTTCGTCTGGAATCAGGGTCGGAAAATACGAAATGCGCAACAGGTGAAAGAGCATGGTTTTTATGGTCATCCAAGCAGGGACAGAGTGGCGTTGTATGTACTGTTACCACGGCGGAGCCAGCGGCTTTAGATGGTTATACTTTTAAATAAGTGGTGGTAAGATCCTCTTTTCTTCGAGATTTCTGATACAATAATTTATAAAATCGGGAGTTTTTTGAATGTGCTTATTGACCCCCTGCCGCGGGAAGAATTGGTGGTTTTTGGGTATTGACAGGAATTTTAGAGTCTTTGGTATACTCATTGTACTATGAAACAAAACGATGACGTGTCGCAACCAGTAACAAGAGACTATCTTGATGAATCTCTAAAAAAATACGCTACAAAAACAGATATCAAAGATCTCAAAACAGAATCTAAATCCATAAGGGGAGAAATTCTTAGAGTGGAAGAAAAAATGGAGAATCTTGAAGAAGATATAAAAGAAATTAAAGGGGATAATAAAAAAATGGATGCCAAACTCGATAGAATCATAAACACACTCGATGGATTCGTTGGAAGAGTTGATGATTTGACCGTTGATAACGAAGTCGGAACACATCAAACTCGAGAACTTCAGCTTAAAATTGATAATCTTGAAAAGAGAGTAAAACAAATTGAAACCTCAACCACAGTGTAAAAATTCTAGGCGCTTTGGTATACTCATTGTATTATGAAACAAAAAAAACAAAATTCAGACTGGGAAGTGGTGCTTAGGAAATTAGACCAAATGATTGCATTGATAAGATTAATAAGAGAAGAAAAAAGAATCTCGAATTTAGAGCAAACTCGCCAAGCAGCCTAAAACATGCTCTTATTTATTCTTTTTTTCTTTGGTCTTGTGGTTGGTAGTTTTTTGAATGTCCTTATTGATAGGCTGCCAAGGGATGAACAGATTTTTAAAGGAAGATCGTATTGTGAGTCGTGTAAATACAAACTTTCTTTTAGTGATTTAATTCCTGTTTTGTCGTTTGTTTTATTACAAGGTAAATGTCGTTATTGCCACTCCCCTCTTTCGTATTACTACCCAATTGTTGAGATAACCACAGGATTGCTTTTTGTATTATCGTTTGTGTATTTGCAGCAGTTTTTTATTGTTTATTACTTATTTCTTATTTCTTTCCTGATTGTGATATTTTTTACAGACCTTAAGTATGGAATTATTCCTGACAAGATTCTTTTTCCTGCAATTATCATTTCTTTTCTCTTTTTCGTTTTCACCTCGGAGGAGTCATGGCTTCGCAGGCTCAGCCTGCCACCGTCCGAGGTGGGAGGACGGCTGCTCGCAGGAGCTGGGGCGTTTTTATTTTTTCTCTTTCTTTTTCTCGTCACAAAAGGCCGCGGGATGGGGTTTGGGGATGTTAAGTATGTAATTTTAATGGGTTTGGTTTTGGGGTTTCCCAATATTGTAGTTGGTTTGTATATAGCTTTCTTGACAGGAGCGATTGTGTCTATCATACTGGTTTTATGGGGCAAAAAAAAACTTCGGGGATCCACTATCCCCTTCGGTCCATTTTTGGTTTTTGGCACGATTGCCGCAATGTTTTTCGGAGATTTGTTGCTTCGCACGGCTTTACTCTGGTTGAGCTTTTAGTGGTTATTGCCGTAGTGGGAGTTTTGGCCGCAGCTCTGATTACAGTAGTAGATCCAATAGGACAAATTAACAAAGCCAGAGACAGCCAAAGACAAAGCGATCTAACTCAATTAAAAACTACCTTGGATGCTTATTATAGCGACAACAATTATTATCCTACCCAACTTGATCAGTTGACAGTTTCTTACATTAAACAACTTCCCAAAGATCCAACTACAGGGTTGGATTATAAATATGCTGTTGACCAGAATAATCTCCAATGGAATGTGTTGTTTGCTAAACTTTCACGATCTCCAACTAATATAGCGTCAGCCTGTCCGCTTATTACAAGCTGCAACATAAGCTGTTTAGATACTACATATAGCTGTAGCGTGTCTGGGAAAGTCGATTGTGAATATATAAAAAACCAGGTGCCTTTGACCTCTCCTTGTGAAGTACCAGTTGCGGAGCCGACCTCAACCTCAACCCCAACTTCTACTCCCGCGCCAACAAATACACCAGCTCCAACATCTACTCCCACTCCCACTCCCACTCCCGTCTTTGCCAGATGCATCAATGAATCATCCCCTGATGACTATCAATTTTATGGTAATGGTATGATTGGGTGCAATGGTTCATATGCTTTTTCTACTGCACCTTCTTTATGCGCTGCTGGATCACATCTTTGTTCTATTGATGAATATCTGGCAAAAGGAGGAGCAACTGTTGGAACAAATAATAATGCTTATCGGTGGATAGACACCCAAGCTGATCCAGCTGGTTCTCTTGCTTTATGTAATGCTAATGAAGCATTGATGCAACGTGGTTCAGCAAACAGCAGTATGTCTTTTCTGGCTGCTCCTTCAAATAGAATTTCCTATTTGGGTAGTTGTCCTCAAAATAGAGGATTTTACGTTAGAGATTTACATACT
The DNA here is from genome assembly GCA_964544105.1 of uncultured Gammaproteobacteria bacterium. Classification (GTDB taxonomy): domain Bacteria; phylum Patescibacteriota; class Microgenomatia; order Levybacterales; family UBA12049. The sequence continues at coordinate 18,914 of CAZIZQ010000020.1, forward strand.
AAGTCATTTGGGGCGATGTGCTGCAGCGATTTGTCCCCTTTGCCTGCTTCAGCGGAGTATAAACGAGTTTTTGTGACAAGCACGGGGTACGATGGGGATTTAAAAAGTGCGGCAAACAGTCTTCTTCCTCCAGCGGATCAAGTGTCAACAGGGCTCGATGGCGCAGATAAGCTTTGCCAAATACGAGCAGATGCAGTAAATCTTGGTGGGGTATGGAAAGCATGGATTTCTGATACTACGAAGTCGCCAGCAAACCAAGCAGATGGTGATGTCTGGACGCAAGCAGAAGTTCCCTACAGATTACTTTATGGCGTAACTGTTGCTAATAATTGGGTGGATTTAACTGATGGTGGTTTATTACATAGAATAAATAAAGCTGAAAGTGGTGTTAATGTTATAAATACTGTCTGGACTGGTACTAAGGCCGATGGTTCACGATACACGGTTCCTGTAAATGGAGCTGAAGGAAATAATAACTGTGATGGTTGGACAAGAAGAATCGGCGTTACAGGAAAAAAAGGTATTACTTTTTATAACGATAAAAACTGGACTGAATATTCAGCTGTTTCATCATGTAATAGTACCTACTATTTATATTGTTTTGAGCAATGAAAAATTTAGGTTTTACCTTAATTGAGCTTTTAGTGACAATTAGCCTTATTGGGGTTTTAAGCAGCGCGCTTTTTACAGTGGTAAATCCGCTGGAGCAGTTTAAAAAAACCAGGGACGCGCAAAGGAAGCAGGATTTGGGGCAAATCCAAAAAGCGCTGGAGGTTTATTATCTTGATAACGGCGTCTACCCAACAGAGGAAGAGTCGATTCCTTTTGGCAGTGGGTGGGCAGATGGAGACGCTCAATACATGACAAAAGTTCCCCAGGATCCACAAGGTTCTCCATCATACGTCTATCAGACAGAAACAGGCGGGTATCGGCTGTATGCCAAACTGGAGCGATGCTCGGATAACCAGATTATCGCCAACATAAATTGCCCAAATGCGTCA
>CAZIZQ010000021.1:0-12538 GCA_964544105.1 uncultured Gammaproteobacteria bacterium
TAAGGCACGCCGCCAGCGTTCATCCTGGACCAGGATCAAATCCTCAAAAAAATTGTCCGCCTCGGCTCGACCGAGTCGAGACGGGACTTCCTACCACTTTCTGATAGACAACCAATTCCGCAATTGGTTGTAGCGTATCTTTTTTTGTTGTTAACGTGCAAAAAATATCCCGCCAAAGGCGGGTATCATTCTGCGATGCAGAGCCCAAAATCTTTGGCGCTATAGTTACATAGTAAAATTCATTATAGATCAATTTCCACGTTTGTCAACCCTAGACTTTTTCTCTTCTGATTTTTTTTCTTCTGATTTGTCATCTTTTCTTTCTCCCCTTTGCCGTACTTCTTCTTTAATTTTTTCCAAGCGTTCTTGCGTCCGGTCGATTGCAACAGAAACCGGCGCGCTACTTGGAGGTGGCGGCGGCACTACCTGCGGTGCTACCACCGTTGGGGTATTTGTCGGCTGCATAATTATTACTGACGTTACTGTTGGTACATCTTGTTCTTTTGTCAGTTGTGGCGTTTTTTGAAAAATAGTAGGAGAAGGAGAAGGGATCACTGTTGGTTCATTAACCTGTGTTTGTACTTTTGTTAACCCACTTTGATATGCATCAATTTGTGCAATAAGCACAGCATTTAACTCCTGCTGCTTTTTAGGATCGGAAATTTCAGTAATTGCTAATTGCGTAACTGTTACTTCATCAACAAAAGTAGATAATCCAGATATGTCATTTTTTGCCAAAAGCATTGATTCTGCCTCGGCATATCGTCTATCCGAAAGGTTGGTATGAAAATATGCCCCTGTTGTTGGATTAAGTGATGCGGCAGCTAAAATAATAACCTCCAAACCCCGCTTATAAGGATACAAAAGATTACCGGGGACAGTGTTTTGGGAAAATAAAATAAGTACTGTGAGGGGGACAAAAAGAATAGGTATAACAAATGATGCGGTACTAAAAAAACGCTTCATACCCTAAGAGTAATAAAAACGTACCTACTTGTCAACGCCAAATGGTGTATAATCCGTCTTCATTCTATTGACTCAACGGACATAACTTGCTAGCGTGGATTCTAACCATCTATATGGATCTAACACGGCCATTACTTAAGGAGTTTAGGAAAAAAAGCCATGCACTATTGGCCGACCGCAAAACGGCTGCCTAAAAATGCGGAAACTTTGAGTATTTTTGATCGGACAAAATCGTTTTTGCATACACCACTGCACCCAACCAACAAAAAAAGGCAAGAAGAATTTTTGGTCGTGCTAGAAAAAGAAATCACCCAGCTTTTAGGCAACGAAGTCGCCAAAAGCGTGACGCGCCAGTTGCAAAAAAACCAGAGCTTTTCTACAGCCCAGCACTTTAGCTCTATTGTCCACCCCAGGACACTAAACGCAACATTACAGTCAGCCCTCCCCTTTTTTGAAGCAGATCCCAAAGATGAAGCATGTCCCACCCATTCCACCTTAGAGGTGGAATCCTATTGACACCTTGGGTATTTAGCTTTTTTGCTTCATAACCCGGGTTTCTGACAATCTACGATAAACTTCAATTATGCTTGTTTTTATAGATGACTCTGGTGATCCCGGGTTTAAAATTGAAAAAGGTTCAAGTAAAGTATTCGTGATTGCCTTAGTAATCTTTGATGACAATTTGGTTGCAGAAGAAACTGCTGTTGCATTAAAAAAGCTACGAAGAGACCTTAAATTCCCTGATACTGTAGAATTTAAATTTCATAAAAGCAGAAAAAATGTTAAAGAAAAATTTTTGCAAACTTGTTCTAAATTCACTTTTCGAATTCGGGCAGTCGTTGTGAAAAAAGATGTAATTCATAGTAATTACTTATGAACAAATAAAGAGTCTTTCTTTAATTATGTAGTTATGCAGGTCTTAAAAAATAACAGCGGAACAATTAAAAAAGCAAAACTAAGATTCGATAAGCGCGGGGAGCAAAGAATTAGAAATGAATTACGCTCATACTTAAGTCATGAACTTGATAATAAAAATAAACATATTTTTGCTGATTTAAAATTCGTTGATTCAAAAGAAAATATACTTATACAACTTGCGGATATGGTTGCTGGTTGTATAGCCTCATATTACAAAGAAAAAGATAAAGACCTCCTTCGGATTATAAGGAAACGAGTAGAAAATATTTGGGAGTTTAAATGAGCGACCCTGCTTCCTATCCAAACGTAAGCTTGGAACGCGCGCCGTCCGGCGACAATTCGGAAACAGGGTCTTTGTAATTGGTATTATAACATAAGAAGATCTTAGATTACAATTTAGATTGTCAAATAAGCCTTTTTTCCTATTGACAGATGCAAATAAAAAAGGCCAGGCCTTTAAGGGGTGTCCCTATTTTCTAAGCCTGCTGCTGACGGTCAAAAATATGAAGGGTATAGGCTTTAAGTAATGTGGTTGGTTTTAATGAACCGCCAATTTTCTCAAAAATCGAATCTCATCAGGTTCATATTCCTTAATGCTTCCAGCACTTGCTTTGCGATATTCTATTTCATCTTTTCGTTGCGCTCTGTCCACCGACACTAAATCTGAATCGTCTGTCTCAAATGTATTTTCAAGTTGTTCTTGTGCGACAAAAAAGTCCCAGCTTCGGAAGAGGCTTGGCTCAACTCTCATTCCGTCATTAACTACCTCTACAAAATCTAAAAGCACATCGTTTAGAGGTACAACTCTATCAAGTACCATTGTTAATCATGGGCTATATTCTCCAATATCATCTAAAGTTGATTTATTTGATATTCAAGTCTAGCCATATTTCCCTATATATTACGCTTTCTGCTTCATGGCTTCGTAGAGGACTATCCCAAGACTCACCATCACATTCAGACTTTTATTCACTCCCCACATCGGTAATTCCACAATTTGATCGACAATATCCAAGACTTCTTTTGACACCCCTGCTGTCTCGTGACCAACAACAAATGCAATAGGAAATGAATAATCCGCTTTATCGTATGGTATACTCTTTTCACTCTGCTCTATCGCGATTACCCTGATTCCTGATTCCTGATTCCTGATTCGACTTATTGCTTCAAGTGCACTTGAAAAGTAGCTCCAAGTTACCCATTCTGTTGTATTTATCGACGCCCGCTTAATTCTAATACTTGGCGGTGTCTCTGTATCTCCACACAATATGACTTTCTCCGCCGCCACCGCATCTGCCAGCCGAAAAATTGCCCCCACATTATAGGTATCTAAAACATTATCAAGAATAATATAAATGGGGTGTTTTTTAATTGCTTTTATTTCTTCTTTTTGAGGTGTTGTCGTTCGCAGTTGCTTTGCTCCTAATTTTATCATTCTTCCTCGCTCTTTTTTAGTTCTTCTGTTTTTTCTCGGGCTTCTCTAAATTGCTCTGCTGCTTTTTTTGATTCCTCAATTGCTTTTTTTGCCTGGTCTAACGCGCGCTCTCTTTCCTTAAAAAGAGCTTCTTGTTTTTTTCCTGCCGAATAGCCGGCCTGCCTGCGCAGTTCTTTTAATTGGTGCTCAACCCTCTCCGCGGATTTAGACGCATCATCAACTTCGTCTTCCACAATCCTATGCAAATCTTCCTCTATTTCATTTTCTATTTCGTCTTCTGGCAAAGAATCTTCCACCATTACTTTTGCTTTAAGCAGCCCCTCTTGCGCTGACTTTGCCTTAAACTTTATCTCTTTATTTTCTGTTGCCTCTAATACATCTAGTCTTTCCTGTTTTTGCTTAATTTTTTCATTAACATCCTTAGCCAATGCAGAAACATTTCTGCCCGTTAGCTTTGCGTCATTAAGTGATTCCGCTGCTTTTCCTAAATTCTCAACCACTCCCTGCAATGCCACATCTATACCCTTTTTATTATTCTTGGCTAACATAAACCGCAACTCTGCCATGCGTTCCCCGGCAATATCTGCCCTAACTTTTGCTTTTGCTTCGGGAGAAAATGCAAGCAGGAGACGGGTGCTTTGTTTGATCTGGTCGAGGAAAAAAAGCGGACTGTCCGGAAGTATTAGCCCCGGCCCCTCGACAGTTGGCGGAATCTGGGCCGCGCTGGTTGTACTTTCTCCCAATACTCTTTCTTTATGGTGGGCAAAAACAGAAACGCTGCTGGAGAGAAATAACGAAAGCCCAAAGAAAAAAGCCAAAAATCTTTTCACAAAACTATTATGATATCTTTTTTGCAAAGATGTCAATAGTATGGTATACTATAAGACAACATGATAGGCAAAGAAATTTTACTCGCAGGCTTAGTAGCATTTACCGCATGTACACCAACCAGACAAGAACCACTACGTCCTACTACGCCAATCGTAGGCACTCCCCGCGCGGCCGACGCAGGCGCAACGCCGTTTCCAACTCTGGACCCGGCACTGCCTCGTCCTACTCCACAAGAGACAGCAATTCCTCTTTCTTTAGATCAGTGGAGACAACTTCCTTCTGAAGAAAGAATACGAAGGCTCGAGAAAAATCAAACTCCTTCACTTCCTAATTTTAGTAATTTAGATGAACTCGCCATCGCCACAGTATCAGACTGGTGTAAAAGGACGCACTGCGGAAGAAACGAAGTAACAATTGGATTCTTATCTCCCTCTGGTTTCGTAACGGCATTAGAAAAAGAGCTTGGAAGAAAGTTTGAACCAGAAGAGGCAAATAGAATTGCCCAGACAAGAGTAACAAAACTCTCACAAGACAAGACAAGACTTCTTCTTAATACAGTTGCTATTCAACGATACGCGGCCGCTCTATCACAACTTAGACCGGATGCCGCTCGATCCCTGCAAAGAAAAGGCATAGATTTGACTGTTGCCGCAGCAAAAACAATATTACTTCAACAGCTACTAGTTAAAAATATGTCAGAAGAGGTATATCAACCATCTCCGGCGACAAAACTTACGCTTCCAAGCCAACAAACTATTACCATTGACAAAATAGACGGTCTTTTCGTTGACGGAAATGCCGATGGACAACCAATTTCGAGTGGGGGCATGAGCAACATTCTTGGTTCAATAATGGTGGAGATGCTTTGTAAAGAAAGTGGTACGGCATATATCCCGATTGCGCCATACGATAAAGCAGTATCAATGATGAAAACATTGCTTGAATCAACAACTCTTACCGATCAAGATCTTGTAGATATATTTCAAGGAAAGCAATTTGTACAAAAACTGCTTCTTGGACTTGGGTCTTTGAAAAATGGACAAGCTGATGCTGCCCTTGGAATCCAAGCATACACAATTATGAGCCTTTACGCAGATAACACAATTCTCTCTGCTAATCAAGCGCAGTCTCTTCTTGAACATATCTATGGCAAAAGACTTTTCGGCCCAAATCCTCCAACAATCTAATTGAGCAAGAGTGTTATAATATCTCTATGACCGCGACAGGACACGCAATTATTGGCACACTTATTGCCGCAAAAATTGGTAATCCCTACCTGGCAGTACCGCTGGCTATTGCTTCGCACATTGCAGCAGACCTTATTCCCCACTGGGACACGGCAACAAACGTAAAAGCAAAAGGCAAACACCGTGTTATTGTGGAAACCCTCTATGATATTGCCCTGGGCTTTTTCCTTTCCTGGCTGCTTATTATCTATTTCTTTCCAAACACAAACCCCATATATGTGATTTTTATGATTTTGGTTTCCCAATCCCTGGACTGGCTTACGGCCCCTTATTATTTTTGGAATATGCAGTTTCCCCTATTTCGCTGGGCATATACATTTCAAAAAAAATTTGATAATTCACTTGATGCCCCCTGGGGCATTATTATTCAAGTAATTGTACTTGTACTCCTTATTGCACTAACTGTATAATCGACCAATGGCACAAAATTCCATAACCATCGGTCTTTTGGGACTTGGCAACATTGGCGGAGGTGTTTTTGAGCATCTTCAGAAAATTGGTAAACAGTATAACTTAAAACTAAAAACCGTTGTTGTCTCGGACGTTAAAAAACATCGAGGCATTTCAACCTCAATAATTTCTACAGACCCTAAAACCATACTGGACGACCCAGAAATTGATTTAGTCATCGAACTTATCGGCGGTATCGAACCTGCCAGATCTATTATTGAAAAGGCCATAAAAAACAACAAAAGTGTTATCACGGCAAATAAAGCAGTGATTGCCCGACACGCAAAAGAACTTTTTCGACTCGCCAGAAACAACAATGTTGATTTAGCATTTGAGGCATCGGTGGCTGGGGGCATACCCATTGTGCAGATTTTTCGAGGGATTCGCGGAGAGCAGATTAATAAAGTGATGGGGATTGTTAATGGCACGACAAATTACATCCTGACAAAAATGAGCAAAGGCTTAACCTTTGAAAAAGCCCTAAACACCGCCCAAAAAAATGGTTTTGCTGAAAAAAACCATATCTTAGACACCGGCGGTTTTGACGCGCGGGATAAATTATCTATTCTGGCAATGCTCTTACATAATATACATATATTACCAGAACAGATTCATTGTGACGGCATTACCAACATTACATCTATCGACCTTGATTTTGCCAATAGATACGGCGAATTTGAAGGCAATGTCAGTTACACCATAAAACTTTTGGCGATAGCCGAAAAAGAAAACGGTACGTTATACCTTCGTGTCCACCCCGCCCTCATTCGAAAAACACATCAATTAGCCTCTGTTGAAGATGAATTTAACGGCATCTATTTTGAAGGCCAACTCGCCGGCCCCCAGCTGCATACCGGGAGAGGCGCCGGACGAAATGCCACCACCAGCGCTGTTATTGCCGATATTCTCCGGGTTGCCAATAACATTAGACGGGGCACCCCGGGACTATTGCCAACACTTGATGCAAAAGTAGTTTTAGGAAATTCTTGCGACTTGGTAAAACCAGGATATTTACGCATGGATTTGCTAAACGAGCCCGGAAGTGGCGCCGAAATGTTTGAAATACTGGCAACACACAAACTAAACGTTGGTAATATGATTCAAAACCATAAATACTCATACCATGTCAAGGGACGAGAATTTGTACCAGTTATCACAAATTTAGACCGAGCCTCGGAAAATACCATAAAGGCCGCTATCTCTGACTTACAAAAATCAAAACGGGTCAGGGGCAAACCGGTCTTTATCCGCTTCGAAGAATGAAAAAAGTGTTTTTTGGTTTTTTGGCAATTGCCATAGTTATTCCTATTGTTGTTTTTTTTGGAGCAAAAATAGAAAAAACAATCACCTATTATAAAAACCAAGCCCAAGACATACAAACAAACTACAAAAACCTCAAAGTGAAATACGAAACACTGCAAAAAGACACCAAAAACCTTAAAAACATTGCCATTATTACTAACAAAAAGGACTCTAAAAATGCAGAGGTGGCTGATGCAATCAACAACACAGTTAAAAAAATTGACGGGACAATTAGCGTGTACTACAAAAACCTGACCACCGGTGAATCTGTGATAACAAACGGCGACCAAACGTACTATATGGCAAGCCTGTACAAAGTGATTCTAACTCTTTTTATTCTGGACAAAGTGCAACAGGGAGAAACAAGGCTTACGGAAGAACTGGCTAATGCCCTGGACAAAATTATTACCGAAAGCAATAACGAGTATGCAGAAGGATTGGCCGAAAGCTATGGTTGGGAAACAATTGAAAGCACCATGAGTGCAAAACTAGGCATTTCCTTTCATTTTGATAAAAATCTGTCAACCACAGTCCCAGACATGGGCGCACTTTTTGAAGACATAGCCCTTTCATTAAGCGTTAACGACGAGGAAAGCAAATATCTGCTTGATCTCTTAGGCGGCCAAACCAGACTTTCCAAACTGCCAAAATACTTACCCAAAAATATTCTTTCGCACAACAAAACCGGTGAATACGAAGAATACTCCCATGATGCAGCAATTTTTTATACACCCAAAGCAAATTATATTTTGGTTTTTATGAGTAAGACCAAAAACCCGGGCGTTACAAACGAACAAATGGCCAAAATGTCCAAAGAAATCTACGAAGCACTAAATGAGTGAAAAACTACAGTTTGTGATACAATTAACACATGAATAAAATGAAGAATAACACATTACAAGATGTACTTAATATTTTCCAACTTTTCCCCCAAGTAAAGCTGGTATATTTTTTTGGTTCAAGAGCAAGAGGTAATGAAGGACCTTTGAGCGATTATGACTTTGCGGTTTATCTTGACGAAAAAGACAAAAATAAAAGGTTTGAAACAAGATTAAACCTTATGAGCAAATTGTCTTTAAGCATTGGAACAGATAAAATTGATGTTGTGGTATTAAACGATACCGAGAGTCCCGAGCTAAAATATAGTATCGTAAAAGAAGGCAAACTAGTCTATGAAAAAGAACCTTATAAGGTATTTATTGAACCAAAAATTTTTAATGACTATTTTGATTTTATATCTGGTCTTAGAAAATACGGCCTTACAAAAATATGAGCAGTCTTAATGTTATAGAAGCAAAAATTAGTCATATCCAAAAATATCTAAAGCTTTTGTCCCGCTATAAAGGATTTTCTCAAAAAGAGATCGAAGAAAATCCTGATTTAAAAGGAGCAGCTGAACGTTATTTATATCTGGCCGTACAAGCAACACTTGATTTAGGAGAAGCTATTATTTCCTTTAAGGAATTACGAAGACCAGGCACTTATACAGATGTTTTTTATATTTTGGAGGAAGAAAATTTTATATCAAAAGACCTAACAGAAAAACTGGTAAACATGACAAAATTTAGAAATGTTTTAGCCCATGATTATGAAAAAGTAGATTTTGGAATTGTTTATGATGCTCTCAAAAATCGATTAATGGATATAAAAGAACTAGTAAAATCTGCCCAAGACAAGCTAAACTTGACATAATAATTTTATTATGCCAGTTTCGCTCGATGCTGAAGTATATTTGCCCAAGTGAGTGCCCGCTCCGCCCAATCGTATTTATTTAAACTGTGAATGTTTTCATTACGTAACTCATAAAATGCTTTTGCAAACCTCTCTAATGTTGGCTTTACCTCATCAGAAACTGGAAGATTTAGTAATTCTTTAAGATATTGCTCTGTCTGAACTAAAAAACGAAGAATCAGTGTTTTTTTCCCATCATAATTGTCGGCAGTCCAGTTACCAACACGCGCAAGATTAAGTGATATGTCCATCATACGAATATATAAATCTGGATATTTCATAATAACAATGACTGTACAATTATATCGAATCGTTTACGAATCTCTTCGGAAAGTATATCACGACTAGCATTCATAGATGCGCGTACATTTATCATTGAATTATAATCTATTAGTTTTGTTTTTGGATCAATGCCTCCTCCCCATAAATTTTTTTGCTGTGATCCATATTCCAAAAGTACCTGCTCTGCATCCACATGCCTCTCGCCTCCTCCAGCAAGAATCTCTTGCTCTACATCAATAACAACTTTGATATAATCCCCTCCAAAATCCTCTGCCATTTTTTCCAGTTCTTCTTTTGTCGCTTTCTTTTTTAGAATTACTATCATGTCTTTATTTTATCATTCTTAATGTCTTCTAACTTCCAAGCAGCAAAATCGCACTTTGGATAATTACTGCAGCCGAAGAATTTGCGGCCCTTTTTTGTTTTTCTTACAATCACCTTTCCCCGCCTCGACTCGCTAGGCTCGCCGACGCGAGGCGGGCCACCACATTTTGGACAAAGAATTCCCGTATCCTCAATAAAAGGTTTACTAAATTTACATGTTGGAAAGGTCCCGCAGGAAATAAATTTACCAAACCTGCCCATTCGCACGACCAATTTTGCGCCACAATCCGGACATACTTCATCCAGCTCTTCGACTTCTATCTTTACCCGGGCCATATCTTTCACTTCTGTCAGTTTTTTCTCAAATGGCGTATAAAATGCCCTGATTACAGGTACCCAATCTTTCTTATCATTGGCAATTGCATCCAAACCGTCTTCCATTTCGGCGGTAAAAGGAATATCGTCAATGTCGGCAAAATTCGTCACCAAAAACTCGGTAACTGCCACGCCAACTGATGTAGGAATAAATTTCCCTTCATTTCGCTCGATATACTGCCGGGACTCGATTGTGGAAACAATTGTCGCATAAGTGGAGGGCCGGCCAATACCTTTTTCTTCCAAAGTTTTAATAAGGGAAGCATCATTGTATCTGGGTGGCGGTGGCGTCTCGTGAAACTGCTCACTAATATTTTGAGGCTGCAAGGCCTGGCCTTTTTCAAATACAGGCAGCTTGTTGTCTTGCAAGGCTTGGGGATTTACCTTAAGAAAACCATCGAATACCAATACCGAACCATTAGCCTTAAAACGGTATTTATCTACGTCCAATAATACTGTTGTTGATTCTGTAATAGCATCACTCATCTGTGAAGCCACTGCCCGCTTCCAAATAAGTTCATACAATTTTGCATACCCTGCTCCTAAATCTTGAAAAACAATCGAAACAGAAACATCTATTTTTGTGGGCCTGATGGCTTCGTGCGCCTCCTGGGCTAATTTTTGTTTTGAGACATAAAACCGTGACTTTTCCGGCACATATTTATCACCATATGCTTTTTGCACATATGAACGAATAGCGCTCTGGGCAGATGCTGCAATGACCACCGAATCGGTACGATGGTATGTAATATACCCTTCTTCATACAATTTTTGGGACAGGCTCATAACCCGTTTCCCGCTTAGGCCAAGTCTGCGTGACGCATCTTGCTGTAACGTTGAAGTTGTATATGGAGCTTGAGGGGACCGGCGCATTTCCTTTTGCACAACATCTGAAATAACACCATGCTTACCTTGTAATTCTGCAATAATCTTTTTCGCATCTTCTTCTTTCTCAATACTTGTTTTACTTACTTTGTATTCCCCATCATAAAGCGCAAATGTTTCTTGCGATTCAATTTTTTTTCCATCTATCTCAATCAGCTCAAACTCCGTCCCTCCTTGCAAGCTCTCACCTTGCGAGGCTAATACGGTTATCGTGTAGTATGGTTTTTTGGCAAACTTTTCTATTTCTTTTTCCCGCTCCACAATTAGACGAAGAGCCACCGACTGTACCCGGCCGGCAGACAAACCCCGCCGCACTTTTTGCCATAAAAGCGGTGAAAGTTTATACCCAACCAGCCTATCTAAAACACGCCTTGCAGTCTGGGCATCGACCAAATGAGTATCGATTTCGCGGGGATTTTTGAGTGCTTCTTCGATTGCCTCTTTCGTAATTTCGTGAAAAACCATGCGCTTTCTTTTGTCTTTGGGGAGTTTAAGTGTTTCTGCAACATGGTAGGCAATTGCCTCACCTTCTCGGTCTGGATCTGTTGCCAATATAACTTCGGTTGCTTCTTTGGCCGCGCTTTTAAGTTCACTTATCACTTTTTTCTTATCATTTATCACTTGAAGGTCTGGAGTAAAATCGTGCGCCACATCTACACCTAATGTCTTTTTTGGCAAATCCACCACATGCCCCATCGAGGCCTTAATTATGTAGTCTTTCCCCAAGAATTTTCCGATTGTTTTTGATTTGGTTGGCGATTCCACAATTACTAGATGCATAAGTATCTATTGTCGCTACATTATATAGGTAGTGTCAAGCGTCAATTAAAAAATAGCAGGTATAAAGAACTACCCAAAACCGAAGCGGTCAATACAAATGGTAAAGATCTAATTTCAAATTTTCGCTCGTATAATGCTACCAAAAAAAGAAATAGTATTAAAAAAATACTCCGCAGCCCTATTGGATCTACCCGAAAGACATCAAGAGTTAAACCAGCTATAAAAGCCAGGGGGAAAACACTGGCCTTTTTTGTGAAGATAAAAAATATTAATAGCAAACAAAGTGTGATAGGCAACTGCCAAATAGTACCTTCGAGAATTATCCCAAGTAAAAAAAACAAGGCAAATATAACAGGCTTCATTCTGTTAGAATAACAACAAACACCATATTAAGCGATGCAAAATCCACAGCACTTTTGACTAATGCTGTTTGGAAAAGATCACTTTGGGTTTTTTCTATAGAAATAATTTTCCCAACAACTAAATTTGGCGGATACCCAATGCCATTTTCATCAACATCGCCTTTGGTTGCCACTATATCTCCAACATGTAAAGTCTGGGAAGACAACACATTAGTAAAAAGTAGCGTCTCCTCCTCTTGCCCTTTTATAACCCCCAAAACCCCGTCCTGTGCTATAGCTGTCATAGACAAAGATGGATCGGTAATAAGAGTCACAACAGAAAGTTTTTCCGAAACTTTTGTTATTTTTCCAACCAACACATCTTTTACTATAACTGCCTGGTTAAGTACCGCCCCGTCTTTTTTTCCTATATTTATAGTATATTTACTTGGTAATGAAACTCCTGGGAAAAATTTTGGACTCCCCACAATTTTGGCGGGCAGAAGAGATTGGCTTTTTGGATAGACTGTGGCGAATTGATCCTTGAGAGCATTGTTTTCTTTTTGCAATTCTTGTTGGTCGACTAACTTCTTTTGCAGGTCCCTGTTTTCTTTTTGCAGCTCAACAAATTTTGTATTGGAAAATAAATTCTGCGGTATATAAAAGCGGCG
>CAZIZQ010000021.1:12554-19726 GCA_964544105.1 uncultured Gammaproteobacteria bacterium
CTTCTACCGACAAAAAACAAAGTAATCGATAAAAAGAGAAAAAATAAAACTGTGAGAAAAAGTTGTTCGCGATTTTTCACTTTAAGCCGCCTGTTACCTTTACCCTGTGCAAAAGTTTTTCGTCTTCCAACACCTTGGCTGTTCCCCGAACGACGGTTGTTAACGGATCGTCAGACACGATAACCGGCATATGAATCCTCTCGACAATAAGGTGGTCTAAACCTGACAAAAGGGCTCCTCCTCCGGTAAGTAAAATCCCGTGTTCTAAAATATCAGATGTTAATTCCGGCGGGGCTTCTTCCAATACCGAAGCAATTTCCTCAACAATTTTTGATAATACCCCTGCCAAGGCTTCCCGAACTTCGGTTTCGGTAATTCGAATGCTTTTGGGCAAACCTGACTCGATATCCCGACCCCTAACAATGGCCATTTTCTCCCCCTTTTCCTCCTCTACCTTAATTTTCTCTTTTTGTTCTGTGTCTTCTTTTTCTTCAGTTTTCTTTAACTTTGAACTTTGAACTTTGAACTTTGAACTTTTTTTATACGCGCTCCCTATTTTTATTTTTAAATCTTCAACTGTTTTTTCACCCAAAATCATGCCGTGGCGAAGCCTCACATAATGCATAATTGCCTCATCCATATTATCTCCGGCAATCCGAAGCGACCTGCTTACTACAATTCCCCCTAAAGAAATAATGGCAATCTCGGTTGTTCCCCCACCAACATCCACTACCATAACACCAGTTGGAGCAAAAACCGAAATACCCTCCCCGATTGCTGCCGCCATTGGCTCCTCTATTAGGTATGCGCTTCTTGCACCCGCGGAAAGCGCTGCCTCCCAAACCGCCCGGCGCTCTACTTCAGTAACAGCTGAAGGGATTCCAATAACCACTTTTGGCCGGGCAAATGAAGAAGGAACTAACCGCCCCACTTCGTGGACATCCTGGATATAATGAGAAATCATAGCAGTGGTAGCATCGAAGTCCGAAATAACACCATGGCGAAGCGGCCGAATGGTGGTGAGCATTGCCGGTGTTTTTCCCACCATATTCTTTGCCTCTGCTCCAATGGCAATCACTTTTTTTGTTTTTTTGTGCATGGCCACAACAGAAGGCTCACGAATAATAATACCCTTGCCTCTAACCCACACCAAGGTATTAGCCGTACCAAGATCGATACCGATGTCGTGAGAAAATAATGAGAAAAATTTATCAAACATAGATAAAAAAACTCAAAACGCAAAGTGCAAAGTGCAAAACAAAAACTTAAAACTCAAAACGTACTAGCTTTACGCTTTAAGCTGTATCTTTGAGTTTTGACTTTTGAGCTTTGAGCTTAGTTTACGCCCATCATACCATCTTACTCCCCCTTTGCCAAGGGTAAAAAACTACCCTCCTACCTACCTCTACCTACTATTCCGATATGGGATCGGTTTAGCTAGGACGAAACGGTACAAACGCCCTCGTTTGCTGAATTTTTGGCAATATGATAGGATAGAAAAATCCCATAATGAACGCTATTACTATTTGCAATAAAGTTATCGAATATTCATTCTACGCCCTGCTTTTCTTTGTTCCTTTGGTATTTTTTGGTGATACCTCGGAGCTTTTTGAATTTAATAAAATGTGGCTCACTTTTGCGCTTGCCATTATAATCGCAAGTGCGTGGGGGGTAAAAGCGGTTTTAGAAAGAAAAATTCTGCTCCAGAGAACTCCCCTTGATATTCCTATCCTGCTTTTTCTTCTCTCCCAAGTCATCGCAACAATTTTTTCTCTTGATACCCATACCTCGTTGTGGGGTTACTATTCTCGCTTTAATGGCGGGCTGTTTTCGATTATCGCCTATATCTTTCTTTATTATGCCTTTGTATCTAATTTCACCAAAGATATGGCCATGAAAAGCTTGTGGGTAAGTCTGGCAAGTGGCGCAGTTGTAACTTTGTGGGGACTCCCCTCCCATTTTGGCTACGATCCAACCTGTCTACTATTTCGTGGCACACTGGATGTGTCGTGCTGGACCGAAGCCTTCCAGCCCAAAATCCGCATCTTCTCAACTCTTGGCCAACCCAACTGGCTAGCAGCATACCTTGCAATCCTCATGCCAATTGCACTCACTCTGCAATTTTCAATTTTCAATTTTCAATTTTCAATCAAATCACAATTTAAAAATTTATTTTTTTTACTGTTAGCCACTCTTTTTTACCTTGCAATTCTTTACACCGGTTCGCGTTCGGGATTTTTAGGTCTCCTTGCTGGAGGTATTGTCTTTTTCCTTTTTAGCAAGCAAAAAATGCTACTTCTCAAATTCGTTATCTTTCCCCTTCTAGTTCTTTCTCTTCTTATCGGCACGCCCATAGATTCTTATTTTAAGCAGCTCATTCCCAAACCCCAAACTCCAAACACTACTGTCGTCAAAGGTCCAGCGCTTGAAACAGGTGGAACCGAATCCGGAGAAATTAGAAAGATTGTTTGGCGTGGTGCAATTGATACCTGGCTGCATAACCCGATTATTGGCACAGGTGTTGAAACATTTGCTTTTGCCTACTATAAATACCGCCCGGCTACACACAACCTAACAAGTGAATGGGACTACCTGTACAACAAAGCGCACAATGAATACCTAAATTATTTGGCAACCACGGGTGCTTTCGGGCTAGGCAGCTACCTATTGATTGTAATTTTGTTTCTCTATCGTGTCATCCGGAATGACAATATACTTATTTTAGGGCTCTTGGCCGCCTACATCTCTATTCTGGTTTCCAATTTTTTGGGTTTTTCTGTTGTCATTATTAATATCTATTTTTTCTTAATCCCCGCTTTTGTTTTTGTTTTACAAGGAACAATTAAAGAAAAATCCTACCTTCTACCCTCTCGTTACCCGCTGTTAATAATTACCCCCTTACTTCTTGCTACTTTCTACTTACTACTAACGCTCTATCGTTTCTGGGATGCCGACATCTCCTACGCCCGCGGATACAATCTAAACCGCGCAGGAGCGTACCAGTATGGGTACCTTGACCTGGCAGATGCCGTTACAAAAAGGCCTAGTGAACCGGTA
Source organism: uncultured Gammaproteobacteria bacterium (assembly GCA_964544105.1). Lineage (GTDB taxonomy): Bacteria > Patescibacteriota > Microgenomatia > Levybacterales > UBA12049. Next base: position 15,612 of record CAZIZQ010000021.1, read on the forward strand.
TTTTTAGACGAACTCTCCTACAACGCAGGCGTTCTTGCTCTGGCGCTAGACACGCAGAAAGAAGCTACTTATGCAGCAATGCTTACCAAAGAAACCCTGGCCCTAAGCGACAAAGTTGTCTTGGACCATCCAAACAACATTACTTTTTGGAAAACTCGCATCAGACTCCTTAATTTATTGAGTAATCAGGACCAAAAGTATCTTCCTCTTGCTCTTGACGCGGCAAAAAAAGCCGAAACACTTGCACCAACCGACGCAAAAGTTTTCTATTCCTTAGGCATTCTGTATGGACAGAATAATCAGAAAGAAAAAGCAATCGAAACGCTTATAAAAACCACCGAGCTAAAACCGAATTATAAAGAGGCGTACTATGCTTTGGGCCTTTTTTACCACGACCTGGCCACCGACAAAAACAGCAAGGTTATAAATCCAGAACTACAGGAAAAGGCCAACCAGACCATGCAGTATATTTTGGACCACATCGCATCCAACGACGCCCAAGCCAAAAAAGCCCTGGAAACGTGGGGAGAATAATAAACAACTATCCTAGCACTTCGGAAGAAAACCCTTTGGCAAGATCAGCGTAAAAAGCCTTCATCTTCTCAAGGGTAAGTGGTTTTATTATTCTCGGCAACTCGGTAAATGTTTTTACTTTTGCAAACTCACTGCCCAAACCAACCGCATCAATTGAAAAGCGAAATTTTTTCTCTACATTTGCTCGAATCTGTTTAAGAGTTACATTTTTCTCCTGAAGAATCCAGTAGAGATCGACAAAATCCTTTACCTCTGATCTGTCAAAAATGACCATTAATTTATTCGTTGCAATATCTGTTATTGAATCTAGTCGTATCCCGCCTTTTATTACCGTTGGCTCAAGTTGTGAGAATGGATAGTACGTAAACTCGACCTTCAATATATCCTCTCCTTTTACAAAGAAAAATATCCTCCGGTCATAAAGTCTTTTGTAGTCTATTTTTTCTGCATTATACGTTTTGCCTATTTCATTGGCAAACCGTTCAACGTGAATCTCGGGAAATTCTTCTACGTTAGTAAAAAAATCCAGATCGTCAGAATACCTGTGATATAGGTAAAATCCCGAAAGTGCTGTACCTCCGGTAAGGTAAAAGACATCACGAATAACCGCATTCTTACTTACCAGATCAATAACCTTTTTTTGCTCTGTGGTTAAAATGGTTTGTTCCATAATAAAAGCTCCAAAAACGCACGGGTATTTTCGGGAATACGGAGTGTTGCAAGATGCTCTTCTAATAGTTTTCTCTCTATTTTTTCCCCATGCAACCCATAGGTGCATAGCCGTTCTAGCTTCCACCTTATATCATGTTCTTTTGTTTTTGAATAATCCCAGTTATACATATGTTTACATTATAACAATCTTTATAGATAAATGACAGAACAGTAAATAGCCTCATATATGATATAATCTCTTCAATAAATATGATGTTACCTATTGTTAAAGCGCCAAATGCGGTGTTGTCTACAGAAGCAAAACAGGTTATAAAGCTCGATAAAAATATCATACACTTTATCGAAGAAATGAAGGATACCCTACTTAATACTCACGACCCGGAGGGGGTTGGGTTGGCCGCTCCACAAGTTGATAAATCTTTGCAGCTTTTTATTGCCAAACCAACGCCAAAAGCACCGTTTTTAGTATGTATCAATCCCAAAATTACAAGCGTTTCAGAAACCATGCAGGAACTTGGCCGGCCAAAACGCTCAAAAGCGCCTGCTAAGTTAGAAGGATGCTTATCTTTAGTTAATATTTGGGGAACTGTGAGACGCCACGCAAAAATAACAATTTCCTACACAGACGTTGCAGGAAAAACGCATACCAAAACATTTACGGGATTTATGGCAACGATTATCCAACACGAAATAGACCATCTTCATGGCATTTTATTCCCCAGACGGGTTTTTGAACAAAGCGGTAAACTATACAAATCCCACAAAAATAAAAAAGGCGAGGATGTGTTTGAGGAGATAGAGATTTAACTTGGTGTCATGCTGAATTTATTTCAGCATCTCGGTTCTTGAGTATTAGATCCTGAAACAAGTTCAGGATGACAATTATGAAAATTGCGTTTTTCGGTTCTTCTAAATATTCTGTAATTGTTGCAAAATATCTAAAAAAGCACCATAACCTTTGTCTTGTTGTCACAATACCAGACAAAGAAAAAGGGAGAAAAAATATACTCACCCCAAGCCCAGTCAAAACATGGGCTTTGGAAAACAAGATTCCGGTTTTGGAGGTCCGTAGACTAGTCTACGGATACGTTGACAAAATAAAAACTTTTGCTCCGGATTTTTTGGTGGTTTGTGACTATGGACTTTTTTTGCCGGACAGTCTTTTGGCTATTCCAAAATATGCCAGCCTTAATGTCCACCATTCGCTCCTTCCAAAATACCGTGGGCCGTCTCCTGCACCATCGGCAATTTTAAACGGGGAGAAAGTATCGGGCGTAAGTATTATAGAAATGAGTAACCAACTTGACGCCGGAGACATTGTGGCGCAAAAAACCTACACCTTAAAACCTAATGAAACAACCGAATCGCTTTTAACCACACTCAATACATTAGGATCTGAAATACTAATTGATGTAATACAACAATACGAAAAAGGTACTGTAAAAAAAACCAAACAAAGCAAAAAAGAGGCAACATTTACCCCCCACATAACTAAACAGGATGGACTTATTGACCTTGCCAACCCACCAAGTCCAGAAAAACTTGACCGCATGATCCGCGCCTACTACCCCTGGCCGGGAGTGTGGACGAAATTCAGAATTCATCCGCCAGCTGGCGGATCAGAATTCAGAATTAAGCTTTTGCCGGAGAAGAAAATTCAAGTGGAGGGGAAAAAACCAATGAGTTACAAAGATTTTGTGAATGGCTACCCAAACGCCAAAGCAATTTTGGAAAAATTAATTTAGAATTCAGATTTTAGAATTAAGAATTAAATTTATAATCTAGAATTATTTTAAATTCTACATTCAATTCTGAATTTTGAATTATAAATTCTGAATTATGTTATGCTGCAATTATCGTCGAGGACAAAACTTTAGAGGTAGATGAGATTTCTTTCGAAGTATTCATGGCTTCCTTAGCCCGACGTAAACACTTAGTGCACAAACGCATTCGTTTACTAACTCCATCTAACATAATGTGGGCCGCATGCAAATTGGGCTTGAATATTTTGGAGTGGCTTGGGGCGCGCTGGATCCATCGTTTACCAGCAACACCAGGATGATGCCGATGGGTTTTCCCAATCATTCTACCTTTTCCGCACATGCTACATACCATTGCCATAGGCGAATATGATATCATATACGCAACGGCGAAACAATATGGAGCTTCTAATCGGTTTACCAATTTTAATCTTTTCCGCAATTCTGCATGAGGTAGCTCATGGCTATGTGGCAGACCGATTTGGCGATCCAACCGCCAGGCTCGCAGGAAGACTGACTCTTGATCCAAGACCTCATATAGATCCTGTTCTTACTATTTTTCTCCCGCTCTTACTTATTTTCTCCGGCTCCCCTATTATTTTTGGCGGGGCCAAACCGGTACCGGTTGACCCCTACAACTTTAAAGAAGGCAGAAAAGACGTGGCGCTGGTGGCTTTAGTTGGCCCGCTTACCAACGTTCTCCTAGCAATAGCAGGAGCTCTGCTTTTTCGTTTTCTAGATGCGCTGCCAATTCTTTTTCCCGGTATTGTCGGGCTGATTCTTGTTTTAATTGTCAAATACAATCTGCTTTTGGCGATTTTCAACCTGCTTCCTATCCCTCCGCTTGACGGATCGAAAGTTTTTGCCATGCTGCTGCCTGAAAAACATGCCAATACCTACCTTTCGCTGCAACAGGTCGGGATATTTATTCTGCTTTTTCTCCTCTTTTTTCCAATGGGCGGATTTTCTTTAATGGAGTTTGTCTCAAACCTTTTGAATTTCTCCTTTTCCCTTTTACTTCCACTCTAGGAGGGATTGACATATGCTATTATTTTTATCTATACTTAAGTTGTTCTTTGGTATTTGAAAACGGCTGGAGGATTTTCCTCTACAATTTCATCGGATTTGAGGTATCTCGTCCGCCTTACG
>CAZIZQ010000022.1:0-11016 GCA_964544105.1 uncultured Gammaproteobacteria bacterium
AAATCAACAAAGCACAGCTTGAGGGTCGAGTAACAGACAGGGCAGGTATTTTCCGAAGTGCCATTACACGGTACAGAGCAGAGAAAGATCAGGCAGTACGTGATGAGAATGGAAAAGTGATTTTGCCAAATGGTATTCCAGCAGAAATGGCACGAGATAGCAATTTTGCCCAACAAGTAGGAGAACGAGTACTGAATCGTTTGGGTATTGCAGCAGGATTACCACAGGATAGAGAGGTTGTATTAAACAGCATTGTACAAGCATTAGCAGAAAATCGTACATTAACAGAAGCTGATATTATAAAAGCACAACAGGATGTCCAAAAAGCACGAGAAGATGAATTGCGAGCACAAGAAGATAACTTTTTAGCAAATCATGAGAAAATGGCAGAAGACTGGGTAGAATCAGTCTACAAAGCTCATATCGAACAAGGAAAAGTACTTGATGCTGCTGCTGAAGGACGATTTGCTATTCCTCAAGCAAAAGGTATGGTAGAAGACCCAGCATACCAACGAATTTTCCAGGAAGAAATCAACAAAGCACAGCTTGAGGGTCGAGTAACAGACAGGGCAGGTATTTTCCGCAGCACGATAATACGGTATAAGGCAGGTGTTGATGCAAAGCAAGTCGCCGAAATTCAGCAAAAAAGAAAACATGAGCAAGAGGTAACAGGGGTATCTGCGGGGGTAGAGCAACCAGGAGGGGCAGAAACTGCCGTAGTTCGTGCAACAAGAGAAGTTGTTGCTGGAAGGGGGGATGTGGGTGAGGGGGCTGACCAAGCGAATGGCCCAACAGAAACATTACAACAGGGAATAGCACGAGAAGTTGCTGATGGTATGACATTTGCGGGAGTAAATAGAGTAATAGAAGGTGTATACGATAAATATGTGGCGGAAAATCCTGACGATGCACGGCATTATGCCGAAAGTGATCCTAATATACAAGCTGCTCTAGATAGGCAAGAAGCAAAAACAAGAGAAACGACTCCGTCGCAATCAGAAGAACCTGTAGGTGTTACAGAATCTACAGTGCAAAGAACGGAATCTGTAGAGCCTCCTCTGACTCCACGAGAGCAAGCAATGCAGGCACGAATAGATGCATTAGAAGCAAAATTGGAATTTCAAAGTAAAGCAATGGAAAAAATGGCAGGAGTATTACAGGAAATGTTAGAAAAACAATTGGCAGAAGCAAAAACTGATGAAGAAAAGAAAGGTATAAATGCACTTATGCTTCTTCTCATGGGGTTAGGTTTTATAGGATCAAGCGTAACAGAAGGAGTAACTGAATAATTAGAGTATCTCCGGGGAGATTCGAACTCCCGATCTTTAGGTTCGGAACCTAATATTCTATCCAGCTGAACTACGGAGACAAAACCCGCTTTCACTCTTGCGGACTGCGTCCCGCGCGCCTTGGCATAGCTTCGGCGACGCCAGGCCGAAGCCGAGCTTCAGCGAGGCGAAGGCGGAGGGTACAGGATTCGAACCTGTGCCTCCCTTACGGGAGAATAGTTTTCGAGACTATCGCCTTGATCCGCTCGGCCAACCCTCCTTTTGTGCTTGCGCTGAGCGAAGCGAAGTGCACCCACCCAGAATCGAACTGGGATTAGCGGCTCCGCAAGCCGCTGTTCTATCCGTTAAACTATAGGTGCAAGATAAAACTCAAAAATCAAAAGTCAAAACTCAAAATTACAACTCAAAACTAAAAAGTTTTAAGATTTGCGTTTTGCTATTGTAATAGTATTTTACCTTATCATGAGATTTGAAGCAAACTTACGAAGAACGTTTTTCTAGAGGAAAGGTGCGAGAAAGCCAGTCACCGGATTTTTCCATAAAGGTTGGTTTTACTATCTCTCGATACGGTAGGACTTGCACAAGAACATTTTTTAACTCTTCTTTATTAACTGTTCCAAGGGGAATAATAAGTTCCCCTGGTAAAAACGCTTTTGTGCGGATATGCACGGTTTCCACCCCGTCCTTTTTTTTGAAATAAAAATCATATAACTCTTGCCATAAATAAAAATGGTCTTCAAGAGTAATTCCTTCTGTACTAATACGATAGGAAAAGTCGTGTGGGGCTATGGTAGCCAAAACAAAGACCAGAAATACAAAAGAAAGAATAAGAACCATAAGAGTATACTGTCCGAAAAGAAAAGCAATTATTTCAAATAGTATTGTTGCAAGTAAAATTGTTAGGTAGTATTCTTTTCCTCTTTTGCGAAATGGCCGGCCGGGCGCTTTCCACGTTAGCAGTGTTTCTATATTGTGGTTTGTTTTGTTGTGGTGTGGGGCAGGCAGGTCAAGAGGCTCCTTCGGTAGGTCGAGCGGTTTTTTAGGAAGAAATTGTTCTGTTTGGTCTTGGGCAGTCATACATGTACTGTAAATGATTGTGATAATTTAGTCAATCTACAGACTTCGTCCGCCTATGGCGCCCGCTCTGCAAAAAGCTTATTGAGGTCAATTAAAGCTAAATCTGTCTTATTTTTATCAATGCCTTCTTTTTTTAACACTGCTTCAACTTTATGCAGGAAGTTTTCGCCATCAATAAACAGAACACATTTAGACATAGTGGTATTATCGCAAATACAGTAGAGGAAAAGCAATAAAAAACCTCAGCGGGCTTTGCAGCACTGGCTGAGGCGTTGATAAATGTAAATATAGCAAATTGAGCTTTAAAAGTCTGGTCTTATAGTAAAGATGATTCAATGTTGCGCTTAAAAACGGCTGGCGAGCCCGCGTAGAGGGCGAGCCAATGATTCCATTTCCCAACTGGCGGAGAGGGTGGGATTCGAACCCACGTGAGCTTGCGCCCAATTGGTTTTCAAGACCAACGCCGTACGACCGCTTGGCTACCTCTCCTTTTGTGATAAATTATAGCTGTTCACCCAGCTTCTTTCCAAATAGTGCTCTTCATAATGACAGTTGGGGCATATAAGTTCTAAGTTATCTAAATCATTGTGCGTACGGTTTCTATCTTTATGATGCACAACTAGAATTTTAGTATTAGAATACTTACACCTTCCACATTTATCACCCTGTTGTTGAAGTAATCTAATTTTTAAACCTTGTTGGTAAACTACCTTATCATGCGGACGTCCCATTTTATACCTAATGCCTTTCCTGTGTTTATTAGCACAGGCTCTGCTACAAGTTTTCTTATTAAAATGAGACATTATGAGTTTTCCACAAACTATACAAGGCTTCTCTTTTCTGCATGAAATACCATAGCAGATTATGCTACAGTATACTCTTCCTTTGTTTGCTTGTATTTCAAAGGGCCTTTTGTAAATTGGCTTACTGCAAATGCCGCATTTAGTATTAGGATTTCGTTTGTATTTCTCAGCCACTCAACCAGTATACCACCTTTTGCTGATCTATATATTAGTAATTAGCACTGTGTTGCACTAGTCCGCTATGCGACCTCTCCAAAATCTAATCTCTCCTTCGCGATCTACTAGCCAGCCTACGCTGTCTTCTTGGCGGATTTCATCCGCCGAAGCCAGCTTCTGCTGGCGAAGGCGGAGGGTATGGGAGTCGAACCCATTAGACCCTTTTGGGGTCATGGTTTAGCAAACCATTCTCGTGACCGTCTGAGTCACCCTCCAGTTTGCTTATTATATCATTCTCTCTTTTGTTACACTACTTTTATGGGAGTTTTAGATTTTATTTTTCCTAAGCGGTGTGTATTGTGTAAAACCATGGGATCATATTTATGCCCAAACTGCTTTGCCATGTTGTCATTTGACTCATCAAGTATGCATCTGATCCATGGCAAAGGATCTATGGATGGATTATTTAGTGCCATTGCTTATAAAGGTGTTGCAAAAAAGCTGATTTATTCCTTTAAGTACAAGCCGTATTTAACTGACCTGCGAGAAGTTTTGGGAGACCTTTTTTACGAAAGCCTGATTCAGCAGGAGGGATTTATGTCTGCTTTGCAGACAAAACCAGTCTTTGTTCCCATCCCATTACATCCGTCTCGACTAAAAAACAGGGGATATAACCATGCGCAGATTCTAGCAGACGAACTGGCCAAAAGGTTTAATCTTAGGCAAATAGAACTTCTTAGGCGCATAAAAAAGACAGCGTCGCAGTATGGACTTAATAAGGACGAGCGGAAAGAAAATATTTTAGGTGCGTTTGCTGTGCTTCCCAATATCATAATATCCAAGTATCCAAACATTCTACTCGTCGACGACATAGTCACAACAGGTGTAACATTTAATGAAACAGCAAAGGTATTAAAAAAAGCAGGTGCGCAAAAAGTGTGGGCAATATCCCTGGCAAAAGGGTAGTTTTACATTTTTGTTAATTTTGAGTATGATCTACCTATGAAAATTACAAATAAGCGGGCATTTTATGATTACGAGATTTCCGACCGGTTTGAGGCTGGCATCAATTTAATTGGTGCCGAGGTTAAGGCTGTACGGCTTGGGCATGCTGATTTATCTGGCAGCCATGTCCGGATTGTGGGTAGCGAGGCATATTTAGTAAATGCCAGAATTTTCCCTTATGCCTATGCCAGGCCAGAAAATTATGACGAAAAACGGACCCGCAAGCTGCTTTTGCACAAAGCAGAAATAATAGCCTTAAAATCAAAAATAGAAGGGGCAAATTTAACGATTGTGCCTATTTCTCTCTATCTTCACAACGGTTTTATCAAGGCTGAATTAGGTATAGGGAAAGGGAAGCGAAAATTCGATAAAAAAGATGTCATAAAAAGGCGAGACAGGCAGCGGGAAGAAGCCCGGGGGATTTCTTGACTTAAATTCTAAAAATAGCTATAATACAGACCTGGGGATGCATTGCATCGACAGGATTGCACATTAAAAAACTGCAAGCCGACTTTGATGAATAGTCGTTAAACAGAATCAAATTTAACTGCTATTAAAAACAGCAGAGAGGCTCTCATTGCAGAGCGAGACGCGCTTCGTGCGCAGCTTGCTGGGCTTTTTGAGCCTAGATCATTATTGTTCGCAGAAGCGGCTTAATGTCTTGTTTGTATTGTCTTTTCTCAATGGGCCAATACAGGCACAAACACAGTTGAGAAAATGGTAAGGAAAAGGTTTTATCCTTATTGTATTTATTAAACCTTGATTTTACTCATGCCTGTCGATTGGCAAAGGGTAAAGTGACTTTCAATAACCGACTACGCTTGTAGATGTTTTTTACTTTGTTTCTTGGACTCGAGCTCATTACTCGACATCTCCACACTAGAAGTTTTAGCCTGTCCTAACTCGTTGATTAGGTTGATAGGATAGACCAATCCAGCGGTTCCAAATCCATTTTTATAATCGTACCGCAATTCTTCCTCGAAATACATAAAAAGTATCGTTCGTTTATCATTGTACTCATCGCTTTTCCACATAGAGACAGGATCTTTTAATGCGTTGAACACTTTATCTGATGCGGTTCCAAATTCTTCTTTGGTGTATTTCCGCTTGCTTAAATCTTGATCTCCCTGCTTCTTTTTTGCTTGCAAGTTCTTTATCTCTTCTTCATAGGTAGATATCAAATCCTCGTCTTTTGTTTTGCGTATTCGTACAAGGTATGACTGAATAGCTGCATTTGTTTCCTCAACATCTGCTGCAATTCTATTTCTCATTGCAGTATAGTTATCTAGTCTCATTCCCCATTGCTCTTGTAAAACATCCTTTGTTAAATCCACCATATAGTCTTTTGGTTTTACCCTCATTAACAACTCTTCAAATTTTGTCTCAAACTTTTCTTTGCCTGTTGTTTTCCAGTTGTATATACATCCCTTGTTTCTACAGAAATAGTGAGGATACCGTATGCCTTTTCTTCCCGTACACCAGCTTGCCGTCATAGGCTTACTGCAAGCATCACAGAGTACGTGTGGACGAAGTGGAAAGGTATCTGCATAATCTCTTCGTTTCCATGGCTTTGTACGCTCTTGTACACGCTTCTGAACAAGGTTATATGTTTCAAGCGATATAAAGCCTTCGTGTTGAGCTTTTTTAAATGGGATATTCCTTTTATCGTGTTTCATATACCCTGCATATAATGGCTCTTGTAGTATCCTTTGCGTTGTACTCATGGACGGTCTGTTGGGAAGTCCTTTCGTTTTATATTGCTCGTGGAGAAAACGCATAACTTCTTCTTGCGTAAGAAGCAATCCATCCCTGTATTTCTCAATCGCCATTTTGTAAATAGAAGCATGTGGTTCTCGTGGTATAGCAATCTTTCCATGAATAGGGTCTTTTTTATTGATTAGTCCCAAAGGCAGCATAAATGGCCAATAACCTCTTTCAAGCCTAGCCTGTTGTTTTTGAATCACCTGTCTTGTATTTTGATCTTTTTCAAGTGCTGCTGTTGCAGCCATTACCGTCTCTACAAATTTACCATCTGGAGTATCTTCAAAGCGGAAATTAGGACTTTCTACTCTACCGTTTCTTCCATATATTTCTCGTTTAAGTCGAAAATGTACTTCTGTGTCTCTTGCAAATCGCTTCAGATCATCGAATATAACTACAATTTTATCACTTGGGTCTTTTGTGTCATTTGCCTCAAGACATATTAGAACTTGTCGCATGGCAGTTCTATCAAATAATCCACCAGACTCTCCCTCTTCCCTAAAAACACCAATAACTTTGTAGCCTGCATTGTCTGCATACTTTCTGCATCTCTGTTCTTGACTACCTAAACCATCCCCCTCCTTAACTTGTCTGGGTGAAGAAACCCTACAGTAAATAATTGCTTTCGCTTTCATATTTTGACTAATCGATTAGCGGACGATTTATCTCAATAACGGAATCAATCGCTTTATTACAAAGAAGACGCAGCGTATTAATTAAATTTTGAATTTGCTGATCAGACATTTTTTCCCCTCTTTCACCCAATTTCTGGCGAGCATGTTCAATTGTGATTGTTTTTTGAGTCATAACACCATTACCCTTTGGTAATGATGTCCTGACATTATGACTCTACTTCTTTCAAAGCCTGCTCACCTTACCTGTATAAGAAGCTAAAACAACTTATACAGATGCAATACAGGAGACACCAATTAAATACCTAGCTTTTTAAAAAACTCTTTTAGTTTATTTCTTTCTACCTTGTCCTCGTTTAGTTGCCATAGCCATTGCCCATTATCATCACGGCCTGCTTTAACAATAAGATCTGCTCTCGTAAGGGCTGTTATTTTTCCACCTAGAGCATGTGATCCCTGTTGCAATCCACTTACTCCAGAAAGACGAGTTTGACTAACTAAATCGTTAAATGTAAATTCTTTTAAGAGCTTAAGTTGTGATCTTTGCCAACCACGTAGAAGGTTTAAATCGAGAGCTGGAGATAAATTATCAAATGGTACCATAACCAGACCATTATAGACCATAGTAGACCATATGTCAAGCGGTTATTTTGCTGTTGTTCTCAATAAAAATAATATCTCATAAACCGAATAATTAACATAGCTAATAGCCACAAATGGAGCAAATTGTCAATTTGAAAATTTAACTTGTAGTTATTAGTAGGGTAAGAGGTCTCTCACTTTTACTCCGATTGCATTTGCTATCTTTTCAAGTGTTTTCATGCTTGCTCTCCTCTTGCCCGTTTCCAGCAGGCTTATATACGTTTGTGTTAAATGTGTTCTATTGGCCATTTCTTCCTGTGTTCGTTTAGCTTGCTCTCTTAATTTTTTAACCCGTTTTCCCAGAGCAATATCTTTTTGTCTTAGCTTTCTCACTGTGCCTTCAAAGTAACAGAAGCATGATTAAAAATTTATTAACTAATACAGTTAATAAATCGAGGCTCAATATATTGACTTTTTACTAACTAGAGGGTAAGGTAAGGATATGGTTCAGCTACTTAAGGAGATAGATAAGTTCCTTCTACTCAATTTTGCAAGAATAATAATTTTTCTAATTGCGATTTCAGTATTGTTTGCAGGTATTGCGTTGCTTTTCGCTTTACCAATAATATTTTTTGTAAATATTACTAATCAAGAATGGTTACTGGCCTTAAAAGATCTTTTATACTGGCTTGTTGTACTCTATTGGTCGAGAGTATGGCTCAAAATTGCTCCTTATATGGATAAGATGGAAAATATATTTAGATGAATAAATTAAAAATACTTATTCCCATTATTCCATCGTTTCTACTTGGGACAATACTCATGTATTGGTATTCTGGAAGAGAGTTGGAGTTCAAAAATAAAACAGAATCGCTTGTCTTCGAAACGAAACAAATTAGGAATCAACAAATTCCAGAATGCTTTGCGGAAAGATGTCCAGAGTATTTTAGTATGACGGTTGATAAGGATGTTGGCTGGCCTTCTGCAAGCGTTGTAATAATACCTACCGCAATGACGCAAGGAGCAGGAAAAATAATGATAATAAAGAAAGGAAAAGTGATTTTTGAGACTCCTGAGATGCCAGGTATCGGGATTGATAGCGTTGAGAATGGAGATGGTTTTATTTTGCATTACAGTAACCCACGAGATGAGAATTTAAATAACGTGAACTATAGTGTTAGATATAGATATCGAGATGGTCAATTTGAACCAGAAACTAGCCAAAAGTAGCTAAAGATAAAATAAGCATGCAATATTACTTGCGATTTAAAAAATGGATTGAGCAGAAAAAAATACAAAGAATGCTTGATAAGCTAACCTTTGTATTGATTGTTACAGTAGGACTAATATTTTTGGTGATTTTGAACAGTAATGATGCGTTTCTTTCACGCGTACTGGGAATTTCTACACAGGTTGCGCCTATACTCTCATCAACAGAAACACCAACAAACATACCAGTCCCAACAAATGCTCCATTGCCAACATTAAACGCAGCTAATACTCCATGTGGACCAGGGCAACACTCGGGACAATATGTATATCTTAAAACTGCAAGCGAGTGCCAAAATTATATAGATTGTCAATTAAACGATGGTTCGTGGAAGTTAATGACAAAAAGCGAATGCAGTACCGCTCAAGGAAAAACTAATTCGGGGGCCAAGATTGACTGTGTTGGGCCAGATGGAAAACACGTCCAAACTACATAAAAAGAGTGTGATGATTTCAATGCTACATGGAAAAACCCAAGACAACATGCGGTTGATACTACCACTTCTAAATCCACACAGGTAAACGTCACAGCTCCCTTTTATTGCAAGACGGTTTATGGAGAGTACTTGGCAACGTCTGTAGAAGAATGCAATAATACATCATCGACTTCTTTCAATAGCAAACTTAAATATGACGACTGCATGAGAGAAAAACAGAAAACTCTAGATAGTTGTCAGAGTAGTTGTGAATCAACAAAACAAAATGATAAAACAGCCTGCGATTGGGGATATAATGGAGTTAATGCTGCATTAGGACAAGACTACAACAAGTGGAACGAGTGCGGTAATGAAGTTTCAAACAATTGGAGTTCTTGTATAAGTACCTGTACGAACGATTGGAGCAATTTGATAAAAGCCTGTTCTTCTCCCCAATAACAAGCGCTTACTAAAATCTATTAGAGCTTATGATTATTGCTACTTTTGTTTTTTTAGATCACTACGATTGAGGTTTGAGCATGTCTTGCAATTTCTTTTGAGCAGATGGAGAAATCTTCTTTTGGTTTTGTCTTTGTTTATCAGTCAAATAATTTTGAGAAGATACTACGGATTCGCCTAATTCCTGTTCTAGATTTCTGCGTGCATCACCAGCTATTTTTCCTCCAGATTTTGCGGCTGCCTGATTTGGATAAAAACCTTGGGCATCCCTGCTCTTAGCAATTCTAGCGGTTGATTGTTCAGCCAATGACGTAAACAGTAGTTCAAGCCCCGTCATGTTATCGCGAAGTTTATGGTGCTTGCTTAGTTTTTTAAGTGTTTTATGTTGTGATGTCTTAATACCAAACGATTCAACAGACATAGCATCGGTCAAAAGAGCAAATTCTATAATATTCTGAATACCTCTCTTATACCATTCGCTCTCTAATTCCTTTCTTCCAATAATATTATTTACCCTAATTTTTATCCAGTCTTCGTCGTAACCCCTTGCTTGGTACTGAAGCATAGCCCGCTTGATTATGAGTTCTGGATTTTGGTATTCCTGAAGTCGTTCATGGCCTATCTTTGCCAACCAACGCTTGAATGGCTCTGCTTTCGGAGAAGGAACAGACTGTATTAGACGGAGAACGTCTTCTACTTTCATGACGTCTGTCAATCTCTCTTTCCCATCGGCCGCAGTCATTTTCAACTGGTTACAAGTTGTAACCAGTTCATTTGCTCCCTCTGCTACAAGCCTACTTTTTAGAACTTTCCAGTAAGTTCTTGGGTCTTTGCTTTCTGTAAGAACTTCTATAATATCTATTACCGAATACCACCATTCACTTTCGTGTTTTACACTTCTAATTCCTTTACCACGAAAAATAGCCAATTGATTTACTCCTTCGGGGACAAGAACTTCTTTTGGTTTTGGCATGATTTCATTATACCACGTTTTTCGGTATCTGAAAGTCACCCCTTAAGGGGGTAAATTCTATAGCGGGATTGTATATTGCCAACACCCAGCAATAGATAGTTCTAATACTCCCATGTGATAGAAGAAATCTATAAAAGAGAGCTTTTTAGCCTTAAATGAAGCTTTGGTTACTGTTCTGTAAGATCGGGTACCATCTCCAAATATAATCCTCAATTCGGTTCCAACTTATTTCATCAATGTCCACACTATCCCGCTTAACGGCGGGATTTTTAGTGGACAAGTTGACATGTTACTAATTTAGTAGAAACTAGTAGACAATTAGGAGAAAGTATGCTACACTCTAATTACTAATTTAGTACAAATTAGTAGTTTGTTAGTAGTTAGGAGTATTTATGATACAGAAACCTCCAAGTTGGATAAAAAGTTTCACCCCAGAGCTAATTAAAAAGGCTCTTGTGTCAGAAAAATTAAGAGCGCTTATCAAGGAAGCAGATAAAGAATATATTTATTGGGAAAAATTCAAATATTATAAAACTAATCTGAAATTGCAACATTTTTCTCCCATTGAAACTTTCAGGAGTTTCAAAATATTAT
>CAZIZQ010000022.1:11026-18254 GCA_964544105.1 uncultured Gammaproteobacteria bacterium
AAAATACCAGAAGATTTTTCACCAGAAGAGGCATGGGCTTTTCTAAAATTTTCCAGGAGTTCAAATGCTGAAGTAAGTCCAATAACAGGAATTAACAATTCTCGTTTCAAATTTACTGTGACTAAAAATATGTACCAAAAAGTAAGTATGATTGACTCGAATACTAGTGGTTTTCTAACTGCCGATGTTGATAAGCCAACTAGTATTCAGAAAAGTCAACTCATTTTGAGTGGTTTAACTGAAGAGGCAATTGCATCCAGTCAGATAGAAGGTGCGAATACTTCAAGAAAAGTTGCAAAAGAAATGTTATTAAGCCAAAGAAAAGCGCGCACAAGAGATGAACAAATGATAATAAATAATTATCAAGTTATGCAAAGACTTCTTGATTGGAAAGATTTACCACTAAGCTTAGATATCTTGCTTGCAATACAAAAAAATATTACAACAAATACATTAGAGGATGAAAACGATTCAGGCAGATTTAGAACAGATGATGACGGAATTAGTGTAATGAATAGATTAACTGGTGAAATTGTATTTACTCCACCGAATGCAAAATTCGTAGAAAACGAATTAAGAAAACTAATACAGTACGCCGATACTGATGAATCGGAAGATGAGTTTATTCATCCTGTAATCAAAGCAAGTATTTTGCATTTTTGGCTTGCTTATCTCCATCCATTTGTAGATGGTAATGGAAGAACAGCAAGAGCAGTATTTTATTGGTATATGTTGAGAAAGAATTATTGGATGTTTCAATATCTCTCAGTGTCAAGGGTAATAAAGAAGAATAAAGTTCAATATGACAATTCCTTTTTGTATTCTGAATTTGATGAAAATGATTTAACATATTTTCTTTCTTATAAATTAAAAGCGATTGTCGTTTCTATTAAAGATTTTCTTAATTATTACCATGAGAAGTTAGAGGAAGAAAAAGTTATACAAAAAATAGCTGGAGAGCTAGGGGAATTTAATGGAAGACAAGTCAGTATACTTCAAGATCTCAATCACAATAAACAAGATACCATTGATATTACTATATATAAATCAAAAAATAGAATATCATACGAAACGGCGAGAACAGATTTAGCGCACCTAGTTAAAAAAAAATTGCTTGATAAAATTCATTCAGGTAGGAAATTCGTATATATCGCTAATACAATAGAGATAAGAAAATTATTTAATTAAAGTGGTTTTCTATTTTAGCTCTATTTGCCAGAGTTTGCCATTGCTTAGTACAAAGGCTTTTTTGTCTTTTTCCAATACATCAAATTCTATTGTTGTTTTTAGAACATCTGATTGATACTGTGTTTGGTAAACACCTGTTTTGCTAAGAACCACAATTCTGTTATTGCCGTTATCCAGAATATACAAATTGTCTGTATCGGAAGCGGTAAAAATGCGGGTGGGGTTATTAAATTTTTCATCCAGTCCGGAAACTGCAAAGGCGTCTTGTTTGCCCCGCGTCCATTTTTGAATATTACCATCGGAGTAGAGGATCCAAATAGAACCGTCGATGGCAATGCTTGTTGCTTTAGACAAGTCTTGTTTGCTGCTTAAATAGTTACTGCTGTTACTGCCGACAAATTTTAGGATTTGCCCTGCATCTCGATCGAGTACATAGAGATTGCCAATGTACGCGCCTAGCGCGCCTATTCCTCCAACCGTACTCCAGGAATCTTTGTTTGATACTAGTGTTTTTTTGCTTTTCGTCTTTTTATCAAAACTCGTAATTTCTTTATCATCAATTGTATAGATTGTCTTATCGTCTTGCGCGACGGTGTGGGGTTTGGTTTCCAGAGCAATAGAAAGCATAATGTTTGCATTTACATCAACTGGTTTTGCATCCACACGGTTAACGCCAGATACTGTTAGCAGGGAGTCTTCGATGTTTTTAAGCAGGGCACCTAATTTATCTTTGAGCACTTTGTTATTTGCAAACTTCTCTTTGTTTTCCAGAATTATTTTTTGTGCTTGGGTAAGGTCGTCGCGGGCAAGATTTTTATTAAGTCCAGACAGCCCTTGTCCCGTATCAAACTTTTTTTGTGCTGCAGCATATACCTCTTGGAAGAGGGCTTGTTGGATAGCTTTCTCTTTTTGATTATTGGTGTAGACAACACTAAAAATGAGAAGGATGATGAGGGTAAGACATATGCCAAGAAAAAGTTTTCTTTTTCCGGTAAGCTCTATATGGGGAAGTTTTGGCATTTTCTGCAAGACTTTTTTAATATCAGGTATTTGAATGCGTGGTGGTTTAGGCGTTATTATTTCTGGCACTGCAATTATTTCTTCTTCATACAAAAAAACTACTGCTGCAGCTCCACCTTTTTCGTGCTCGTGGATTAAGGGGGAAAGGTATTCTGCAATTTCTGTGGGTTTTTGTTGTTCTTCTAAGACAATGGCAAGTTTTTCTTTCGAGATAACTTCGCCAAACTCTTTTGTTTGAAGGATAACTACATCGTTAGGTTGTAAAAAACCGGATGCAGACGAGATAGTCGGTTCTTGTCCTAAAAGCAATAATCCAAGTTTATCTTGGCGTTGCATATATATTTTTGTTTCTCCAAGAGCAAAGATATACAAGGCATTTTCTACTACAGAGGTAAAACAAGCAGAAAGAACAACATCTTCTTTTCCCAAAGCATTTTTTGTGGCTACAGTAATTGCATTTTGAATACTTTCGAGGTCTTTTGTTTCCAAGGTAAAATATTCTGCCTCTAGGGTATTAAGGATTTCTTTACCAATAACTGCGAGCATGTCTATTTCTGCATTATCTTTTTCTGTCTTGGTAAGAGAGACAACAGCAAAAAGATTACCGGCAGTATATGCCTGTGACCAGGATGCTGGGTGGGATGAAGAAACAATTGTTGCTGCTTGTATTTTTTTGCTATCCATTTAGAGCCAAGATAAAAAGTGAAACTGCCAGAATTATATTTAGTACAGCAATAGCGGCAAGAATACCTGAGGAGTGTTTTTCGGAAACAACATGGTTCATCACTCTAATCTGGTTGAAAAGTACGAGGGTAAATATAATGACAAAGAAAATTACAATAAGTAATAAAGTTTTTATAAATCCGGCAGGAGTAAGTAGTTGTTGAAAGAAACTAGTGAGATCCATTTCTTCTCCTTCCGATAAGGCTTTGAATAATGTCGATAACTTTTCTTGGTTTTGGCACTGCCAAAAAATCAAAGTGGAGTTTTTCTCCTGCTGTCTGAACAAAAACATCGCCGTAATTAAACAGCGAGCGAATAAATCCTATTTGGTTGTAATTGGTATCTTCAACCAAGCTTAGCTTGGTTATCGCAACATCATGGTAGAGAAGATCAGAAAAGTCTATGTCGACAATTCTTTTTTGTGTCACCAGAGAGATATTAAAATACCAGGTAACAAATTCCATAAATGCAAAATTAAAAACCAGTAAGTAGTAAATGTATAAGAGTATTGTGCCAAATTCCGGCGGAAGAGAAGAAAGGAATGTGGGCAAAAACTGGATAACAAAGATCAGAAGTGGAGGCAGGATAAGTAAAATTATTGTGGTTGCAATCCAGGGGATATTGGTAATAAAGTGGCGGCGCAAAAACAACAGTACTTCTTCGTTTGCTTCCTGGTTTTCGAAAAAAATACCCTCCGGGTGGTCGCAAAAAGAAGCAAAGTGATGCGTGTGGGACGGCTTTTTTATTACTACAGGAGTTTGGGCCTCTGGCTGGGGTGTGTCATTTGGAGTTGGTGTAAAAATATCAGGCATAGTATATTAAGCTCAAAACGCAAAGTTCAAAGTTCAAAACAATAGCTCAAAGTTTAAAGCTTTTAGTTTTGCGTTATAGTTTTGAGTTTTGACATTTGAGCTTTGAGTTTTCACTTTCTTTCTACATTATACAACGGGCCGACAATTTGCAAGTTGGCCGGCGCCCGAAGGTTAAACCAATCCTTAAATTCCGAACCACTAAATGACTGTCCAGGAACATTAACGGACGAAATTTTACCAGAACCAAAGTCAGCATTTACAGATATGTCTGTTATGGAATCATACGGAGTAATACTTTTTGATCGGAGTTCTGATTTTACTCTGTCACTATTCCAAATTTCTCCGCCATATGGGTGTGGTTTGTCGGTTTGGTAGAGATGGTCTTTTGTTCCGGAGTCTGATCGTGCAAGAAGAATTATGTTTACAATATCTGCAACTTCTTCGGGACGTAGCCACGCAGTTTTTTTGTCGCCACGTGCTCCCCAATCGCAGTAAAACCAAGGAGATTCTTTGTCGTAGGCTCTTGCATTAAGCTCGCCAAAATTGCTTGGCGTGCCAGTATTTCCATCAAATTTTCCTAAGTTTTGAATATATCCGCCATGAGTTGATGCATATTGGGTAAATGCAGGAGATTCACCATCCATAAGCACCCATCCTTTGGTTGCTTCAACTGCTTGTTCCCAATTGCCTCCTTTTGGTTCTGGTTTAAATACTTGACATTGTTCTGTTGTGCAGATAGCATTTGCTCCATTCCCTGTAACATTTAGAGCATAAGATCTTGCAGCTACTGCCTGTGCTTTAAGTACTGAAAAATTATTGTCTGTCCATGAATCTGGTACTTCATAAATTCTTTTTACATAGTCTTCAATTGATCCAGACCATCCTGTGGTTGTTTTTATTGAGATGCCCTGGTCGTAATCTTTTTTCAGAGTTTTACCGGGATAATACTCTTGCAAGATTTGTTCTTCGTTCTGTCCTGCTTTGGCTCTACCCCATGCACCATATTGGTTTAAGCCATTTCTGTGTGGTGCTCCATAGGTAAAAAAGGCAATTCTTGGAGAAAAGCCAGGGTCAATTTCTCTGTCGTCGCTGCAACCGCGAGTTGAGGTTCCTGCAGAGCGGGGAATACCAAGAGCAGAAAGTCTTTGAGAAATGAGTTGTTGCTGTTTTGCCGAAAGAACAGCGATCTGGCCGGATAAATTTGCCTGGTAGGCTTTGGCGCCTGCCACTACTTTATCCAGTTTTGCCGACTGCTCGTCCAGAGTTGTTTTAAGCACAGCTAGTTTTTTTTGTTCTTGTTCGAGATTTTCCTTCTTTTCTTCCAGGTCAGAAATAGACAGGACAATGTTAGTAATAATTGCTTTATCCTGGTCTGCTGCGGCTTTTTGGTAGGCCAAAATTTGGGTAATTTCCCCTGCAGATTTTGCAGAAAATAGGGTCACAAAAGGGGAGTCATAGTGACTGCGGATATAAAAGTCCCGGATGGTTCGGTTGAGTATTGCCTCTTGCTTTGCCAGGTCTTTATACCCCTGGTCAATGTTTTTCTTTTTTATTGATACCTCTGCTTCTATTTCGGAGACTCTATTTTTTATGCCGGTAATCTGTTTTTGCATGCTTTTGAGTTCTGATTCAAGGGGTTTTGTTGCTTTGACAGACATATTAAGAGCCTGTTCAAGTTGGTTTTGACATGTAGAGAGGTCCTCTATGCTCATTGAATTTATTTGATTAGGATCAGAGCATTTGTCATTGTCAGCATGAACATTATAGGTAATAAGAAATGTAAATGATATTCCAACAAAGAAGGATAAAATTAAATAAAGAAAAAAAGAAGACAGTTTTTTCATAGGATAGTTGTATTATAACAAATATATCAATGTTTAATTGTTTAATGCCTAGGAGGATAGATATGATATAATGTTTATTATATGAAAACGCATGTAAGCGCTAAAATAGCAGATTTATTGACAAAAGAACTTTCCTATGCCGATTTTGCTTCTAGTATTCTCAAAAAAGAAATGAGCATATATGAAAAAGAGTATAGTATGAATTGGGAAGATTTTATGGATAAGTTTGAAAAAGGAAAACTTGGAGATGAGAAAGTTTGGTTTACATGGTATGGATTGGCAATGAGCGCCAAGGACTGGGATGACACGAAGAAAGAAATTAAAAAAACCATCAGAATTGCTTAGTCTTTATAGTCAAAAGCTTACTCTTGGTATCGAAAATAAGCTGTCTCCTTTGTCTTTTGTATTAAACTTTCAGTATCGTAGTCCTAATGTTGCAACAATATCTGGATATGTATTATTTAGGATTGGATTGATATTGGAGTTTGATGAAATAATAAAACAAGAAAAAACAGCTATAGTAAAACAGAAATACCGTTACCATTTTATGGATAAAACAAAGCAGCTCATTTTTCGTTATGACAATGTTTCCCATTTTCCAAAAATTGCATCTTTTCCTCACCATAAACATGTAAAGAATACTGTTATAGCATCAAATATGCCAGGATTATTAGAAGTTATAGACGAAATTGAAGCTTTCATTGTTAAAGGAAAACAGGAATAGATTTTGTGCTTTAAGTGTGTTATACTCCCCTTTGATTATGGAAGAAACTTCTCCAAACATCCAACCACAAAAAAAACGGAGTTGGAAAAAGGCGTTATTTTTGCTCCTTGTGGTCTTGCTTCTTGGTTTTGGCGGATACAAAGCCATGGCCTACTTTTTGGGTGGCGGTGAAACACCAAAGCAGGAAATAAGTATTAGTCCAACACCTACAATGGAAGTAATAGAAGAAACTCCAACAGAAGAACCAACACCGGAAGAATCCCCAACGCCAGAAGTTTCAAAAAAACCAACACCCAGGCCAACGACCAGTCCAATAGATACAACCACAGGTCTTGATAGACGGGAGCTTTCTATAGAGGTGCAAAATGGGAGTGGGCAAGCAGGCGTGGCAGGAAAGGCCTCTGATTTTCTGAAAAGCTTTGGGTATAAAATTTCCGGTACCGGCAATGCGGATAATTTTAACTATACCAACGTAACAATATCTATAAAATCAGCCTCTTCAAATTATTTATCGTTATTGAAAAAAGACTTAAATGAAGAATATACCGTTGGTGACATTAATTCCACACTTTCCGCCTCATCTTCAGCAGATGCTTTGGTGATTATTGGCAAATAGTAAAAGCGCAAAGTTCAAAGCTACTCGCCTCGCTGCGAAGCGGGCAGCTTAAAACTCAAAAGTTTTACGTTTTGAACTATAGTTTTGAGTTTTGACATTTAAGTTTTGAGCTTATATCATAGAACTGTGGATATTGTAGAAAAGGCCCTCCAGAGAAAAGAAAAATATCTTCTTGAAAATAAAGAATATTCCCGTTTCGAAGCTCTTGCTCACCGTCATATTGTGGGGAAGTACATTGGCGATTTGGTGTATGGTGCAAACGATGGGATAATTACCACCTTTGCCGTTGTGGCTGGTGCCT
>CAZIZQ010000023.1:0-6202 GCA_964544105.1 uncultured Gammaproteobacteria bacterium
TTCCGTAACAAGTTTTTGTCGTCGAATGTGGCGGGGGTCAAGCGGTGTTTTCATGCACTTTCTATTTTTCTTACTTTTGTAACAGACGCAATAGTAACAACCTGTCTGCTGTCGTAATATCCGCATTTTTTACACACGATATGCGGCAAAGTAATATTTTTGCAATTTGGGCAAATAATACCTTTTCTGGCTGCATAGTGAATGCTTGCCCGTCTTTTTCCCTGTCTGGCTCTTGAATGTCGTTTCTTTGGTTCCTGCGGCATGAATAGTATTATACCGTATTTTCATCTTTTCGTGCAAGGGCAAATAGATTTCCACCTTAGAGGTGGAACAGATACGCAACCTTGGGTAAATTTTAGTCAGGAGAAACTTCTTTGATTGTTATAGTGTGCAATTTTTTTTGAAGTAGTGGATAATTAGAAAGTTTTGGGAAAATATTTTCTGCCGTTTGTCTAGTTTGTTCGATAAGAATAAAGTCTGAAAAACTTGCTATTTTGAGCGTTGGCAGCCCGTGCTGCATGGTGCCGTACATGTCTCCCGGTCCCCTCATTTTTAGATCTAGCTCGGCAAGCAGTGCCCCTGTATGTATAGTTTCCATGGCTTTTAATCTTTTTATGGTTTGGGGGTTTTGGGATTCGGTGAATAGTAAACAGTACGATTGCTTGTCTCCCCTGCCTACCCTTCCTCTAAGTTGATGTAACTGTGCTAGCCCAAAGCGTTCTGATGCTTCAATCAGCATAATGGTGGCATTTGGAATATCTATGCCTACTTCAACAACAGGCGTTGCCACAAGTGTGTCAAGTTTTTTTTCTTTGAATGCGTGCAGCACTTCGTTTTTTTCTTTTGTTTTTAATTTTCCATGCAAGAGTCCTATTTTGAGATCCGGAAAAATGTTTTGTTGCAGGTGCTCAAATTCTTTTGCTGCAGCTTTAACTGTTTGCATGCTTTCAGACTCTTCAATAAAGGGGCAAATAATAAAGGCCTGATCTTTGTTTTGCTTAATTTGTTTTCTAATCCACTCGTAGGCGTTTTGACGTTTTTCTGCAGGCACTAACCAGGTTTTAATATATTTTCGTCCTTTTGGCATTTCATCCAGAATTGTTAAATCTAAATCTCCATAAAGAGTTAGGGCAATAGTTCGCGGGATTGGCGTTGCAGTCATAGTAAGAAGGTGTGGGTTATTGCCCTTTTTTCGAATAATGCCCCGTTGTTCTACGCCAAAGCGTTGTTGTTCGTCGATAACCACAAGACCCAATCTCTCAAAATTAATTTTTTCTGATAAAACAGCATGAGTACCAACTAAAATATCAACTTTTTCTTTCTTCTTGTTGGACCCAGTTCTTAATCCAACTTTTACTCCAAACGGTTCAAGAAGATTTGAGATCGTAGCAAAGTGTTGATTTGCCAGAATTTCGGTTGGGGCCATTAATACTGATTGAAAGTTGTTGAGATGGGCAAGGTACATAGTTACTGCCGAAACAACTGTTTTTCCACTGCCAACATCCCCCTCTAGGAGTCGGTTCATGGGTTTGTTTTTTTGCACATCGGCAAAAACATCCTGTATGGCTTTATTTTGAGAGTTGGTTAAGGTAAATGGCAGTTTGTCTACAAAAGTATCGATGTGTTTTTGAAAATGATGCAGCGTAAAGGGTTCTGTAGTTAAGTTTTCCAACCAGTCTTTTTTACGTTTGAGACCAGACAGTTGTGTTAAAAAAAGCTCGTCAAATGCCAGTCTTTTTCTGGCGTCATTTGCTTCCTCTAAGGATGTTGGAAAATGTACTTGTTTTAATGCGGTGAGTAGGGGTGGAAAATTATACCTTTTTATTATTTCTTCGGGTAAAAAATCGTTTAATTTATGCTGGGTTAGTAGCATATGTACTGTTTTTCTAATCCATTTCGAAGAAATACCGCGAGTTTCAGGATATATGGGGACAATGCGGCCGGTATGGAGTGATATTTCGTTTTCGATAATTGTTTCATAGACAGGCGATTCGATGGTTTTTTTTCTTGCAAAAAATTCTATCTTTCCGGCCAGCGATAATGTATTTCCCTTTTTAATGATGTTAGTGATATATGGTTGGTTAAACCATACGGCATCAATTGAGCCAGTGTTGTCAGATATGGTAGCTCGTTGCAGTCTTTTTCCGCTTTTTAGATATTCGTTTTGCACTTCTGTTACCGTGCCTTGAATAGTTACCATTTCCCCTATTTGGGTACGTGCAATTGGTGAGATAATAGAAAGGTCGTCATAGCGGAATGGTAAATGAAATAAAAAATCAAAAAAACTCGTAATGCCGAGTTTTTGCAGTGCAAAACCAATTCTTTTATAATATCCGCCGGCAGATACAACCGGATCGTGTAAGTTCATAAGTAGCTTATTGAAGGGTTAAAAACGGCAAAACCGATGATGCAATTAAGGCAATAATTGAGACAACAACAACTATTTTCCAAATCCAACTGTGTTTTCGAAAGGTATCCATAAATTTATAATATCATATTTAGTGCCAGAAGGCACGAATGCCGGTAAATACCATAGCAATTTCTGCTTTATTTGCTGCATCAATAGATGCTTGGTCATTAATTGATCCTCCTTGTTGAACAATTGCCAAAATTCCGTATTGCGATGCCATTTTTACAGCATCGTCAAATGGAAAAAAACTATCGCTGGCAAGTATTGCGCCTTTTGCATATTTTCCTGCCTGCTCGAGGGCAATTTTGGTCGAGCGGATACGGGATGTTTGTCCAGTTCCAATGCCACGAGTCATAGGAATATCTTTGTCGACAACAATAACAGCGTTTGATTTAATGCGGGTGATAAATTTCCAGGCAGTCTGCATTTGTTGGAGTTGTTGTGGGGTCGGTTTTTTGTCTGTGACAACTTTCCAGTCTTTAAATCCATCTTCGGCATTTGCAGCAGTTTGTGTAATAAAACCACCCTCAATAAATTTTATGTCGATTGGGTTAGTGTTTTTTGGAATGCTGCCAAATACATAAATCCCCATACTTTTTCTAAGTTTTGAAAGAGTAGTCAGTGTCTCTTTGTCTATTTCCGGGGCTGCCAATATATCGACATTGCTCTTTTTTTCATCTTTGAATGCAGCAATCACACTTGCCGTTGCTTGGTCGATTGGACAGTTTAGAACCATAACTCCGCCAAAGGCAGATTCGGGATCTGCTTCTATTGCTCGTTGTAGGGCCTCTGCGATGTTTTTGCCGAGAGCAATACCGCATGGGTTGTTATGTTTTATTACCACTGCTGCGGGTTGGGCAAACATTCGGACAGATGATAGACCTGCATTGATATCAGTAACATTCAGAAGTGAGAGTTCTCTCCCCCACAATCTTTCCAGTTTTTTCAACGGGGAATTTGTGTTAGGGAAAAAGTAAAGACTTGCTTGTTGGTGTGGGTTTTCGCCGTAACGTAAATCCTGCTGTTTTCGTCCGGCAATAGTTGTTTCTTTAGGAAAAAGGTCTGTTTCCAAAAACTTGGCTACCTGGCTGTCGTAAAAAGAAAGATGCTCAAATGCCTTAGCAGCAAGAGATTGTCGAAACGAATCGTTTATTGAATTTTCTCCGAGTTTTTTTGCAATAGTTTTGTAGTCATTCGGATCGACAACAACAACTACATCTTTATAGTTTTTGGCAGCTGCCCGTACCATGGTTGGGCCGCCGACATCGATTGTTTCGATAGATGGTTGTTGTTCAAACGGGTATAGGTTGCATACCACAAGATCGATCGGTTTTATTTTTAGGGCATTTGCCTCTTTAACATGCTGGGGATTTGATCTGTCGAATAGTATTCCTGACTCAATTTGAAAACTAATTGTTTTCATTCTACCATCGAAGCTTTCGGGGTTGCCTGTTATCTCTTGAATGGGGATAATTTGTACCCCATTTTCGGTTAATATTTTGGCAGTGCCACCAGTTGAAATAATTTTATACCCAAGATTTACAATTTGCTTTGCAAAATCAACAATACCTGTTTTGTCAAAAACACTAATCAGCGCATACTTCATAGTTTTATTTTTATAAATCTTCTTTTTCCTACTCTTACGATCGTTCCGTCGATACCGGAAAATGGCGCATTTGAATCAGTTATGATTTCCTCATCAATTGCTACTCCACCCTGCTCGATTAAGCGTTTGGCATCAGTTTTGCTTGTTGCGAGTTCTGATTCAACAAGAAGATCAACCAAGGATTTTTCGGTAGACCACGGAAATTCCTTGATATCACTTGGCAGTTCTTTTTTTTGGACAGTGCTCTCAAAATACTCTTGTGATGGTGTAGCTTGCTCTTCACCATTGAGTTGTTTGACAATTTCAAAAGCTAGCCTTTTTTTATTAGCCATATAATTTTTGGTCATAGCTTTAATTTCATCCATTGGCACGTCGGTAAGATATTCAAAACCTTTTGCCACCACATCATCTGGTAATGTCATTATTTTGCTAAATAGATCTTCCGGTTTATCGGTTAAGGCAATCACATTTCCTTCGGATTTCCCAATTTTTCTGCCTTCAGAATCGGTAAGGAGAGGTGTAGTCATTACAAATTTGTCTTTGTGTAACATTTCTTTAACAAGCTGTCTTCCCACAAGCATATTAAATGTTTGATCAGATCCGCCAATTTCAAGATCAACATTCATCACAACTGAATCATAACCTTGTAGTATGGGGTAAATGAATTCACGCATGTTTACTGTTGCCCCGCGTTTTACTCTTTCAACAAATAGATCGCGTTCGGATAATTGTTGAAGAGAAAGATGACCAAAAAGTTCAAGAATTTTTGTGTATCCTAATTTATTAAGCCAATCGCCGTTGTAGAGAATTTCAACTGGATTTTCTCCCTCAAACCGCACAATTTTTCCCGCTTGCATCACATATTCTTTGGCATTTTTTCGAAGCTCGTCACGGGTAAAAAACGTGTCTCGTGCAGTTTTTTTTCCAGATGGGTCTCCTGCTTGTCCGGTGCCATCGCCAATGAGAAAAATGACGTGGTGTCCTAGATCCTGCCATTGACGGAGTTTTCTAAGCCCAACCATGTGGCCGATGTGGAGTTGGGTTCCTGTGGGGTCAAATCCCTGGTAGAGCTTGAGCTTTTTTCCGCTCCGGAGCACTTTTTCTAATTCTTCTTTTGAGGGATAAATGGTATCAACACCTCGTGTTAATAATTTTGTGATTGCATCCATGCCTAAAGTATAACAAGAAAAACTTAAATTTGCTATACTATATAGATCATGTTTGGACTGCGTAGTCGTCGGCGTGCCTCGGTGTATCGGTCAGGCAATCTTTTCTTAGTTGGGAATGTGGTTAGGCTTGCTTTTTTTGGGACCATTGGTCTTGTATTGTTGTTGATAATCCTCTTTTTTTGGTACGGTCGGGATCTGCCAACTCCAGGAAAACTTTCAGCAAGCAACCTGTCCCAATCGACAAAAATTTTAGATAGGAATGGCATCTTGTTATACGATATTTTTGAAGACCAAAACCGGACGTATGTAGAATTAAAAGATATCCCAAAGACACTCCAACAGGCAACAATAGCTATAGAAGATAAAGATTTTTATACTAATAAAGGTTTTTCTCCAACGGCATATCTTCGGGTAGCAAGAGATGCACTTCTTTTTCGCCGTGTTACGGGTGGGTCTACCCTTACCCAGCAATTGGTAAAAAATACTTTACTTACTTCAGAGCGTACCCTTCCTCGTAAAATTAAAGAACTTATTTTAGCAATCCAGGTAGATAAAAAATATACCAAAGACCAGATTCTCGAACTCTACTTAAATATTGCCCCATACGGAGGTACTATGGTGGGAGTCGAGACCGCAAGTGAGGGATATTTTGGTAAAAAGGCTAAAGACCTTAACTTGACCGAGTCAGCGATTTTAGCAGGGCTGCCGCAGCTGCCTTCTTACTACTCCCCATATGGTCCAAATCCAAAAGCGTATGTTGGTCGAGCAACCGACGTTTTGCGCAGAATGCAGGAAGATGGCTATATTACAAAAAAGCAAGAAGCAGAGGCGGTCAAGTCCTTGGGTACGGTTAAGTTTTTACCAAAAGGGCATGCTATTAAGGCTCCGCATTTTGCATTTTATGTAAAGGATTTATTAACAAAACAATTTGGAGAAAATATGGTTGAGCAGGGTGGGTTACAGGTAACAACCACGCTTGATTATGATTTACAGCAGGCGGCCGAGGAGGCGGTGGCG
>CAZIZQ010000023.1:6212-15784 GCA_964544105.1 uncultured Gammaproteobacteria bacterium
CACGCTTGATTATAAATTACAAGGCAAAGCAGAGGAAATTGTTGCAGAAGAAGTTGAGGCAGCAAAAAGCCTAAAAGTGGGTAATGGAGCAAGTGTAGTATTGGATCCAAAAAACGGAGAGATTCTAGCCATGATTGGCAGCCGCGATTTTTTTGCAACAGAATCTGCCACTCAAAAAAAAGGCGAAAATGTTGCATTTGATGGGCAATTTAATGTGGTCACCCAGGCTCTCCGTCAGCCAGGGTCATCGATAAAGCCGGTAACTTATGCCGCAGCCCTAGCTAAGGGTTATACCGCTTCAACTCTACTAATGGATACAAAAACTGTTTTTCCTAACCAGGGTGAAAAAGATTACGAACCCCGTAATTATGATGGAAAGTTTCATGGCCCGGTGCAGATGCGTTTTGCTCTTGGATCGTCTCTTAATATTCCGGCTGTTAAGATGCTGGCCATGGTTGGAGTAAAGAATATGTTAGCAACAGCATACGCAATGGGTATTTCTACTTTTGAGCCAGTCGATGATAATGTAAAACGTTTTGGTTTGTCCATAACGCTTGGTGGTGGTGAAGTACATATGATGGAGTTAGCAACGGCATATAGCGCCTTTGCTAATGGTGGATACAGGGTAGAACCAATTGCCATATTAAAGGTAACAGATAGAAAAGGAAAAGTATTGTATGAAAATAAAGAGGCTTCTCCAAGACGGGTGTTAAGTAGTGAAGTGGCATTTATAATTTCTCATATGCTTTTTGATAACAATGCCCGTTTAATTACATTTGGAGAAAATAGCTACCTTAATATTCGCGGGCGGGAAGTAGCGGTGAAAACCGGTACCACAGATGATAAACGGGATAACTGGACTATTGGTTGGACGCCACAAGTGTTAGTTGCCACCTGGGTTGGGAATAACGACAACAGTCCAATGGGAAATGTGGCTTCAGGTGTTACAGGAGCGGCGCCAATATGGCGGCGGATTATACAGGAAGCATTAAAAGGAAAATCTAGTGTTGATTTCGAGCAGCCAAAAAATGTCACGGCGGTAACTATCGACGCCCTTGGTGGAGG
This sequence comes from uncultured Gammaproteobacteria bacterium, assembly GCA_964544105.1. Classification (GTDB taxonomy): domain Bacteria; phylum Patescibacteriota; class Microgenomatia; order Levybacterales; family UBA12049. The sequence goes on from CAZIZQ010000023.1 coordinate 7,278, forward strand.
ATTACCGACGGAAGGGCAAAAGACCAGGGCAGAATTTTATGTAAAAGGAACCGAGCCGCAAGGGTCAGCAGGTATTTATAAAGAATTAAAAGTGTCAAAAGAAGACAAAAACAAATTGGCCTCGGATTCGGAGGTTGCTAAAAATGAATACGAAATGCGAAAATTTATTGTTTTTGAAGAAAACGATCCATTTTCAGGAGACGGTAAAAACAGGTGGCAGGATGGTATTAACGAATGGATAAATGAGCATTATAAAGATGATCCTCTTTATCACCCGCCAACCGAAAAATCAACAAGGACAGTATCCGATACTCCAACTCCTACTCCAACGAGTGCTGCAACGCCCACTCTAACGGCTACCCCAATTCCGTAACTTTCCACCTTAGAGGTGGAACAGATACGCCACCTTTGGTATTTTAAGTTAGTTTTCTGTAGCTAGATGTTTTATTAGACCCAATGACCTTTGGTAATCTGCTTGGTCAAATATGAATTTTTTATAAAGTTCTATATTTTTGAAGTTTCCCAAAATGATATCTTTAGTGCAGAAATTTGACCTTGTTTTACCGATAAATTCCGGAAAGGAAGAATATGGATAGGTTTCAAGGTTTTCAAACGATTTAACTACAAAAGAAGTATATGGATTCAAATGAATGTATCTTGAGACGTGGAGAAGTTGTTCTTGAGTTTGGATCCTTACTGATTTAAACTTTCCTGTAAAAAGCGGTCCTGATCTTTCTTGCTTTGTATTGAAAAAGCGGGTATAGCTGTTTGTAAAATTGCTCATAAACTTTGCAATACCGGTATCTCTTACTTGTCGTAACAGAAAATGAAAGTGATTGGGCATAAGACAGTACGAAATGATGTCTACTAGAAAATTTTTCTGTTTTGCCAAGTCTTGGAGTAAATTAGCCCTATCTTTTATAGATATAGATAAGAAACGAGAGTATTTTATTGGAGGAATGCTATTTTGATAGTAGAAAATTGTTTCTAAAGCTCTGTTATAGTCTCTTTTATTGAGGAATGTTGGTTGCGATGCGACACCTCTATTAAAGATGTGATATATTTCGTTATTTACCAGTGGTGTTTTTCTTCCCGGCATATTGCCAGCGTAGAGCAAAATACCCAAGGTGTCAATAGCATTCCACCTTAGAGGTGGAATGTGTAAAACTATTCTATCCTCCTGACTTCCTTCTACTTTATAGAATAAGACTTTACTTTCCTCTAATTTTTTTCCCAATTGCAGCACCTAACATACCAAATGGTATAATAATGCCTATTATAACCATAGTTGAATTGAACAACGTTGATATCCCCATAGGCTTAATAATGAATATTTCAGCAAGATATATAAGAGTAAAATATAGCACTATCATTATAAGAGCGTTTCTAGCAAGTTTTATGTATTCGTTCATTTTATTTCACCTCCCCTCTTTATCTATAGGTATTTCTATTTCTTTACTTTTGCTCTAAAAGTATCTTTAATTGCAGTAATAATTTTATTGCGGATTGGTGTAATATCTTCGCTTTTAAGATTTTGGTTTGCATCCTGGTAGACAATATGGAATGTTTTTGTGTCTTCGTAGGTGTCTAATAGAGAGACTTCTTTAATAAGAGGATCTTGGTTTTTTATTTCTGAAATAACATCCCCAACTGTAATTGGTTTTTCAAAAATAAAGGCAATGTCCTCAATAATTGGTGGATATTTGCCAATTGGGGTATAGACTTTTTTGTTACTTACAAAAGACAATAACTTTACAAAATTTATTTCAAAGTTAATCAAGGTATCTTCCAGCATTTCTACTTCTCCAATAATAGAATTATTGCAGTAGATATGTATTTTTTCTATCTCCTCTTTATTTTTTTTGAATTGGATATTTGATATTCCCAAATCGGTAAAAAGCTGCTCCAGTATCCCTTTGACATCAAAAAAAGTTATGCCCTGCCTTTTTACAATGCCGGCCAGCATCGGGATTTCGTTGGGAAGATTTTTTTCATCTATTTTTTCGTAAATATTGGCAATTTCAAAAATCATTATAGACTCTCGGTTTTTATTTTCTCTTACTGTCTGCAAAAGACTTGGGATTAGCGTTTTTCGTAGATACAGCATATCTTCTGTTAATGGATTTGCCAGTGTCACGGCGTTTTCTACCGGTCCTTCAAACAGGTCTTCTGAAACCAGTGAATATGTATACATCTCGGTAAATCCCCAGTATTTAAGGACATTTTTAACTCTGCTTTCCCAATAAAAACTGTTTTTCCCAACTGAGTAATGTTGGACATTTGAAAGTGGAGGAAGCAAAGTTGGAAGCCGATGGTATCCATAAAGCCGTGCGATTTCTTCGCAGATATCTTCTTCGATTGTCACGTCGTTTGTCCTAAAACTTGGGACAGAAACAACCAGTTGGTCGTTTTTTTTACTTACTACTTCAAATTCTAGGCTTTTAAGGATTTGTATAACAGTTGATAGGTTTATGTTGATGCCCAAAAGGGTTTGAATTTTTTTGAGTGTTACAGATACTATTTTTGGTTTTACTTTATTTGGGTAGATATCTATGATGTTGGAGAGCATTTTTCCATCTGTCGATTCCTTGTATAACTCGATTCCGGCAAGCAGCGAAGTCATAGCAAGTGTTGGATCGATATTTTTTTCGTTTATTACAGCAGCATCTGTTCGAATGCCTAAAGACATAGATGTTTTTCTAATGCGAACAGGATCGTTGTTGTCGATAAAGAAGAGTATTCTTTTTGTATTGTTGGTTACCACACTGTTTTTTGTGCCCATAATCCCCAGCAAATCTATAATTTCTCCTTTTCCGTTATCTGCCACAATATCTCCGCCTAGAAGTGTATGCGTTTTGTTATCAAGGGTAGTAACTTTTTCTCCTTTTTTAGACTCTCGAATGATAAGGGTAGATTCTAGTAATCTATCGTAATCAAAGACATGGGTTGGATGACCAATTTCCAGCATGACATAATTTGTTATATCAATAAGATTATTGAGTGATCGAATGCCTGATGCTTCGATTCTTTTTGTAATAATATCCGGAGTTGGTTTTATGTTCACATCCATTACAACAGCACAAATTCTATTTACCAGTCTTGCATCATTTTTAATAATAACTTTGGTATTACTTTTTACTTTTTCGAGCCCTTTTGGTAGATAAGGAATATATGTTGCATCGATTCCAGATTGTTTTAATGCTGCAGTTGTTTCCCGTGCCAGCCCAATAACAGACATGATGTCTGGTCTGTTTGTTGTTACTTCGATATCATAGATAAAATCATTTTCTATTTTTTCGATTCTTTCAACAGACACAGAAGTTAACGATAAAATTTCGGCAATTTTTTCTGGCACCGCTTTTGTTTTTACATGTTGGCGAAGCCAACTGTCTAAAATTTTAATATTCATATATTAGGACGTGTACCAAAATAACTTACATAAACTCACTTGTCTTTTTGGCGGAATTTTTCGTTGCCAACACACTCAAGTATACATCGTATACTATCGTATATTGTCGCCTCAAATTCCACTCAAAAATACTACGTGATTTCATACAACTTATTTTGTTACCCGTCCTAGAATTGTTCTAAGAAATCTAAATTATTGGAATACAATAGTCGCAGGTCATCTATTTCTATTCCTTCTTTCATCATGAGAACTCGTTCGACTCCCCAACCAAAAGCAAATCCAGAATATTTTTTGAAGTCGATTCCCCCAAATTTTAGTACGTTTGGATGGACCATCCCTGCTCCTCCCATTTCGAGCCAGCCTGCTTTGCAAAGTTTACACCCAACCCCTTGGCAAATGCCGCAGGAAACATCGACTTCGAAAGAAGGTTCGGTAAACTGAAAATGGTACGGCCTAATTCGGGATTTTCTGTTCTCTCCAAAATATGATTTAACAAAGTAATCAAGAGTCCCTTTTAGATGGGTAATGGAAATATTTTTATCAACAACCAATCCTTCAAACTGGTGGAACATTGGTGTATGGGAAACATCGGATTGTCTTCGGTAGCACTTGGCAATATTAAGCATTCTAATTGGAGGAGTTTTTACCCGCTCCATTTCTCTAACCTGCCCGGAAGAAGTATGTGGGGTTAAAATAACCGGGCCTTTTTTAGGGTTTGGTTTTTGTTTGATAAAAAATGTTTCCCAGTCATCTCGGGCCGGGTGATCTTTTGGAAAATTTAATCCTTCAAATGCGTACCAGTCCCATTCGACCTCCGGGTATTTAACGCGGGTAAACCCAATTTTTTCAAATATAGCAGTAATCTCTGCAATTGCCTGGGTAATAAGATGATGGTGTCCAAGTGGTGGTTTGTGGCCAGGCATGGTAACATCGATAATATCTTTTTGCTGTTTTGGTTTTTGGGTTTTAAGTTTTAAGCTTTGTCTATCAATTGCGTCCTCGATCGTTATTTTGACAGTATTAGCTAGTTGTCCAACGGCAGGTCTTTTTTCTTTTGGAATTTTTGGAAGGTCTTTTAATAAATAAGTAAATGTTCCATTTCTTCCTAAAAATTGTAATTTTATTTCTTCGAGTTCCGCCTTATCTTTTGCTTCAAGAATTAAAGAAAGCGCGGCATTTTTAATACCAATGAGTGTTTCTTCCATAAGTTCGTCTATTAAGATTTAGAAATTCTTGTAATAAACTCTTTATATTTTGGATATTGTCCGTGAACAAGCGCAAAGTATGTGTCTTTTATTTTTGTTGTAATTAGTCCTGTTTTACCGTCATTAATAGACCTATTATCAATTTCGATAACCGGCGTAACTTCTGCTCCCGTGCCAACAAAAAATACTTCATCGGCTTGGTAGAGTTCGGATCTATCTATATTTCTTTCTGTAATTTTAATGTTTAAATCATTTTTACAAATCAGCATAATTGTTTGCCTGGTTATACCGACTAAAATATCAGCGTAAACTGGCGGAGTAATCAAAGTTTCATCTTTGACAATAAAAATATTTTCAGCGCTTCCTTCAACAACATGCCCATCGTTATCAAGAAGAATTGCTTCTTCAAAACCAGCAAAAAGACTTTCTGATTTTGCCAGCGCAGTGTTAACATATGAACCTGTAATTTTTCCGCGAGGCGGCAAAGCATTATCAGATACTCTTTTCCACGAACTGACATTTGCCCGTATTCCTTTATCGACATTTAAATATCGCCCAAGCGGGACAGTATAGATTGCAAAACCATTTTTTAAGGTTTTAAGATTAAAATTCCCCACAGCAGGGTCTGCTTTATAGGCAAGAGGACGAATATATAAATCAATTTTTTCAAAGTTTTTTTGAATAAGTTTTTCTGTAATGCTACAGAGATCGTCGAGTGATTCGTCTGGCGTTGTGAGAAGTATTTTGGTTGACTGTAAAAGCCGTTTATAGTGGTCTCTCATTCTAAAAATTAGCAGCGCATTTTCTTGTTCGGAGTAATAAGCACGAATGCCTTCGAAGCAGCCTGTTCCATAATGCAAAGCATGGGTAGTGATTGGTATAACAGCTTGATCTTCGGTTACAAATTTTCCGTTTAGATATATAATTCTTTGTTTCATGTTAAATTTTCTAGTCGGTAACTTTCTGAAAAAATTCTTTGCCAAATGTCTCTAATAAATGCTTCCGGTATGCCCTGTGTATTTTTTATTAAACTATTTAGTTTTTCTTCTTCCCGTTGCACATCTTTTATGGTCGCGTTTTTTTGTTTTTTAATTTCGCCAATCTCTTTTACTAAAGAAAACCGTTTTGCAAACAAATTAAGTATTTCGTTGTCAATATCGTCTATTTTTTGTCGTATGTTTTGCATAGGGTTTTAAGTATAGCAAATATTATGTTTTTCCCAAAACCCGAATGATTGGGCACAATGGTTTTAATTTTTCAAATGTTTGGGCAACTGGAATATTTTTAGTGCTTTTTTCGAATTCAATAAAGAAATGATAATCCCATCCATGTTGATCTCCGCTTGGTCGTGATTCGAGTTTGGTCAAATTTATTCCGTCAGATGCTATAACATTTAGAATATCCCGTAAGATTCCAACCCGGTTATGCACAGTGGTGAATATTAGTGTTTTGTTATTATCAATTCCAGTCAGTTTTATTTTGTTCTTGGCAATAAGGTAAAACTTTGTCCTGTTGTTGGGGTTGTCCTCAATATTTTTAACAAGTATTGGTATGTTATATTTTTTTGATGCTAAGGTAGAGCCAATATAGGCAAACCCTTTTTCTGGATTTGCAATTTTTTCGGTTGTACTAGCTGCCGGTTGTAATTTTGCATTAGGAAGATGTTTGCTAATCCATTCTTTGCATTGGGCAATAGCTTGTGGATGGGAGACAATTGTATGAATGTCGGATAGCTTTTTTTCGTGCGTTAATAATTGTTGATGAATAGGTAGTGAAAAAGAGCCCAAAGACACAAGTGAAAAATCAATCAGGTAATCAAGCGTTTCTCTAACTGTCCCTTCTGTTGAATTTTCGGCAGGGACAACCCCAAATGCGACATCGTTATTTTGCACCGCATGAAATATACCAAATATTGTTTCATAAGGAATTTTTTTACAATTGTTGTTTTGTGATATAGATGTGGCTGCTGCATGGGAGAAAGTTCCCTCCGGCCCCAAATATGCCAGCGTTGCAGAAGATGGAAGTGTTACTGGTTTTATTTTTGAAGGAATAGTAATGCCAACCTGCTTGACTTGCCGTAGTAATCTGTTGGTTTGAAGTGTAGAAAAATTTGCAAAGTTTTTTGCAATTTCTTGTTCTTCTGCAAACATATTTGCAAAAGCAGTTCTTTCCCCTTTTTCGATAATTGTTTCTAATTTTTTTGCTTGTTCGATAAATGCCCCAAGTACCGGGGGGAAATAGGGGTTGTAAAATTGTACATCGCTAATAAGCGGCATATCCTGGTCTAGTACCCTACCCATAATAAGAGATTGGAGAGTAAAAATTGGTGTATGCAATTTATTTTCCAAAACATTTTTTTGCTCGAAAATAATTTTTGCATACAATAAATTAATTGCATAGGTAAAGGCTTGAATATATGCCATTTGATAATCGTGTTCTTCTGGTGTTATATCAATAATTTCAATTCCATTCGTTGTAAAAAGGTTTCTTAAAAATGCCACATGGTCATTATTTTTTTGTTTACAAAACACGATTTTTAGTTTTTGGTCCAGTGTTGCGCTTGGGCCAAAAAGAGGATGCATCCCTAAAGTCCCTGATTTTGCATCTTGCATCGCTTCCATCGGCATAACCTTAAATGATGTTACATCAGTTAGTAATTTTTCGGGGGGTATATTTTTTACAATTTCGGTAAGAACATCTTGTGTTTTGGAAATTGGAACAGACACGATAATAATATCTGCTTTTTTCGTAAGTTCTTGGGGTGTTAGTTTTGTTTTTCTGTCTGCAACAAGTATTGGAACTTGGTTATCTTGGAAGAATTGTGTCAACCACTGCCCCATTTTTCCTGTTCCACCTATAATGCCTATTATTGGTTTCGTTTTTTTCATGCGCGTTTAATAGGTAAAGCACTTACATAATTATCGAAATTTCTTTTTGTTTCAGTAATGTTGTCTCCTCCGAATTTTTCTAGCAGTGCATCTGCCAAAACAAAGGCTAGCATGCTTTCGGATACTACTCCCGCTCTGGGGATAACACAAACGTCAGACCGTTCGATGGTGGCTCGGGTCTGTTTTTTGGTAGCAATATCAATAGTAGGTAGTGGGTCGTACACAGTTGAGAGTGGTTTGTGATAAACCCTACAAACAATATCTTCTCCATTAGTTACTCCCCCTTCTAACCCGCCCATATTATTGGTTTTTCTTTGTATTTTTTTGTTATCTACTTCTATTACATCTTGTGCAGCTTTACCAGTTTGTTGGGAAATTTCGATTGCATTACCAAGTTCTACTGCCTTGATTGATGGGATATTCATAAGCATTGCGGCAATTCGCGAATCGAGTTTTCGGTCGAACTGTACGTAGCTTCCAAGTCCTACCGGTACATTATGGGCAATAATTTCAACGGTTCCTCCTAATGTATCTTTTTCTTGTCGCGCAGTCAATATTGCTTGTTTCATTTTTTCTCGTGTCTCTTTATCAATACAATGTATATCTGGGTCATTAGTATAGATATTTGCAACATCTGAAAAAGTGTAGTCTTTATTCGTCATTTCGACATCGCCAATCGCAATAGTGTGACTGGCAATTTGTATAGCAAATTCTTGTAAGAAACTTTTGCAAATTGATCCTACAGCAACTCGCATTACTGTTTCACGGGCCGACGCTCTCTCTAGTACATTTCTTACATCATCAAATCCGTACTTTAAGATACCTGGTAAATCTGCGTGACCTGGTCTTGGACGGGTAATTTTGTCTTCCCATTTGGCCTGATCAAGATTTTCAATTAGTATTGCAATAGGGCTGCCTAGTGTTTTTCCATGGCGAATTCCAGAGAGAATCTTGACCTGGTCGGTTTCGATTTTTGCCCGACCCCCCCGCCCAAAGTCATGTGCC
>CAZIZQ010000024.1:0-2518 GCA_964544105.1 uncultured Gammaproteobacteria bacterium
GAATTAGAGGTAGTGATTTCGGTAACGAGGTGAAAATATTTTTATTCCTTGACAATCATATATTTTATCTGTAAACTAAAATCCCAGAAGCAGTAAAACTTCTGGATTTTTTATGCAATCTTTCCTGCTACAAAAGATAAACGGAAACTTCAAAAATAAACATATTCTCTCCATTGATCAATTTTCCCCCCACGATATCCAAAAAATTTTCTCTTACGTACCCCAAATGAAAGATATTGTTCTTAACAAAGAATCCTCGACCATACTTGCCGGCACTATTACGGCGCTTTTTTTCTTCGAACCATCGAGTAGAACATTCTCTTCTTTTTCTGTGGCAGTAAAAAGACTAGGCGGGCAAACAATTGAATATCAAAATCCCTTCCAAACATCTTCTGCAGTAAAAGGAGAAACAATAGAAGACACAGTGAAAGTATTTGAAGCCTATGCAAATGTCCTTGTTATGCGCCACCCCCAAGCTGGAACCCTTGCAAAAGCAGCTGCGCCGTCTGCACATGCAGCAACTACCATGCCCATTATTAATGCGGGCGATGGCATTGGCGAACACCCAACCCAAGCCCTTTTTGACCTTTATACAATCTACGAAACCCACAAAAAACTGGACAATCTTACAGTTGTTTTGGCAGGAGATATGCTTAATGGCAGAACTGTCCATTCAATCATCCGCGGATTATCACTGTACAAAAACAACACTGTTTATTTACTTGCTCCACAATCGCTAAAACTCTCCCGAGAAGATTACAAAAATTTTTCAGGCAGGCCAATAAAACTTATAGAAATCGATAATGCAAAAGACCTCCCTACAAATGCACATGCATGGTACTGGACGAGAGTACAAAAAGAACGATTTACAGACACAAAAGAATACGAAAAAGTAAAACACTCATTTATTTTAACGCCCCTGCTTATTAAAAAATATGCAGGACAAGATACTATTTTTATGCACCCACTGCCGCGAGTTGGAGAAATCGATCCTAGTGTTGATGCCAATCCCAAAGCTGTGTATCTGACCCGTGAGGTAAAAAACGGACTCTATGTCAGAATGGCACTTTTAACACTGGTACTTGGAAAAATTGAATGATAGGAAAACTTATTCTTGTTGACGGAACAGAAATAGAAGGGACAAGCTTTGGGGCCATAAAACCCATATCCGGAGAAGTAGTTTTCTCAACCGGCATGGTTGGCTACCCAGAAAGCTTTACCGACCCATCGTGGAAAGGTCAAATTTTAATTCTTACCTATCCGCTTATTGGCAACTACGGAATACCAGATAAAGAATACTTCGAGTCAGAAAAAATTCATATCTCTGGACTGGTTGTTTCAGATTATATTGATACGCCTTCACACTTCAGCAGCAAAATGACTCTTTCAGAGTGGCTTACAAAAGAAAACGTGCCGGCACTTATTATAAAAGACACACGATTTCTCACTCAAAAAATTCGGACTCATGGGGTGATTTTGGGAAAAATTGTCTTTGATAAAAACATACCGATTATCGATCCAAATACCCAAAACCTGGTTGACCAAGTCTCAACCAAAAAGATAATAAAACAAGGGGATGGGAAAAAAACTGTTGTGCTTTTTGACTGTGGAGCAAAAAGAAACATTGAACGCTGTTTACTCAAGAGGGGAGTAACGGTAATAACGGTTCCCTGGAATTTTGACCCGTTTGAAAACAAACAATCCTTTGACGCCATAGTTATTTCTAACGGCCCCGGAGACCCAAAAATGACAACAGAAACAATTAGTATTATTAAAAAAGCCCTCGAAAAACGCATACCAACACTTGGTGTCTGCCTTGGACACCAGCTTCTGGCACTTGCGGCAGGAGGCGATACTTACAAACTAAAGTTCGGCCATCGGGGCCAAAATCAACCATGCACGCTTGTTGGCACTAATCAATGTTTTATTACCACCCAAAACCACGGCTTTGCAGTTGGAAAAATTCCACCGGGATTCAAACCCTGGTTTATTAATGCCAACGACAACACTAACGAAGGCATTATCCACGAAAAACTGCCATTTATGTCTGTCCAATTCCACCCAGAATCAACACCAGGCCCAACTGACACTGAATGGATTTTCGATTACTTTTTGAAAAAAATATGAAAGTAAAAAAAGTACTAATTCTCGGATCTGGAGCTTTAAAAATAGGGGAGGCAGGGGAGTTTGATTACTCCGGCAGCCAGGCAATTAAGGCCTTAAAAGAAGAGGGGATTCAAACCGTACTTGTCAATCCCAACATTGCCACTATCCAGACATCAAAATTTTTATCTGACAAAATATATTTTCTCCCTGTCAACCCCTTCTTTGTCGAAAAAGTTATAGAAAAAGAAAAACCAGACGGTATTCTGCTTTCTTTTGGCGGCCAAACGGCCTTAAATTGCGGCCTTGCGCTTGCCCAAAAAGGAAAATTTAACAAGTACAATGTAAATGTCCTGGGAACGTCTGTAGAAACTATTAAAAAAACGGAAGATCGGGCACTCTTTGCAAGAACACT
>CAZIZQ010000024.1:2528-15381 GCA_964544105.1 uncultured Gammaproteobacteria bacterium
AAAACCAGACGGTATTCTACTTTCCTTTGGCGGACAAACTGCCCTAAATTGCGGATTAGAACTATATAAAAAAGGTATTCTCAAAAAGCATAATGTTAATGTATTGGGTACGCCTGTTTCGGCAATCCAACTAACCGAAGACCGCGATAAATTTAAAAAAACTCTACAAAAAATTAACGTCTCCACTCCTCAAAGCTATATTGCAACCGGTCTAAAAAAAACAAAAGATGTTGCTAAAAATATGGGTTATCCGGTTATGATTAGAGCAGGATTTGCCTTGGGCGGACAAGGATCGGGGGTGGCCAAAAATGAAAAAGAGCTGATAGAGATTGCGAAAAAAGCCCTCTCTTTTGCACCGCAAATTCTGGTCGAACAATACCTACGTCATTATAAGGAAATTGAATATGAAGTTATTCGCGATAAAGACGATAACTGCGTAACAGTCTGCAATATGGAAAATATGGATCCGCTTGGAATCCATACCGGAGAATCGATCGTTGTGGCGCCCAGCCAAACACTAAACAATTTTGAATACCACTATTTACGAGAACTGTCTATAAAAATTGTCAGAAGTCTAGGAATAGTAGGGGAGTGCAACGTCCAATTTGCTCTAAATCCACGGCCCAAAAATAATACCATTGAATACTACGTCATTGAAGTTAATGCCAGACTTTCCCGAAGCTCGGCACTTGCCAGCAAAGCAACCGGCTACCCCTTAGCTTATGTGGCAGCCAAACTGGCCCTGGGGAAAAACCTCACCGAAATAAAAAACAAAGTAACTGATGTCACTCAAAGCTGTTTCGAACCAAGCCTTGATTACATTGTGGTAAAAATTCCCAGATGGGATATCGAAAAATTCAAAGGCGCAGACGAAAAAATCGGCTCAAGTATGAAATCTGTTGGCGAGGTCATGGGCATTGGCCGGACATTTGAAGAAGCATATCAAAAAGCTATCCGCATGCTTGATTTAGATTTCGAAGGGGCAACAAGTAAACTGTTAGTTAAAAATGGTAAAACAACCAAAGAGCTGCTAGAAAAACCTACCCCAAAACGCATGTTTGCCATAGCTCTTGCACTTCAACAGGGAATGACTGTTAATGAAATATACAGCCTAACAGGAGTAGACCCGTGGTTTCTTTACAGGATAAAAAACATTGTTGATTTCGAGGCAATACTTAATGATACAATCGATAAAGATACGCTTCTCAAAGCAAAACAGCTTGGATTTTCCGATAAACACATTGGTCAGCTTTTAAGAAAAAGTGGTCTTGAAATTAGGGAATTACGGAAAAAATATGGTGTTACCCCATCTGTTTTCCAGATAGATACTTTAGCGGGAGAATTTCCAGCCAAAACAAACTATTTATATACCACCTACAACGGCAGCCATAACGATGTAATCCCGTCTGGCAACAACGGCGTTATTGTACTGGGATCTGGACCATACAGAATAGGCTCTTCTGTTGAATTTGACTGGACAAGTGTTAATACAGTTCAAAACATTAAAAAATACGGCAAAACTGCAATTATTATTAACTGCAACCCCGAAACTGTTTCCACCGATTACGATGTCTCCGATAGGCTATATTTCGAAGAACTAACATTTGAGAGAATCGCCGATATTTACGAATTTGAAAAAGTCCAAGGTGTAATCATATCTGTTGGAGGACAAACACCCAACAACCGAGCCCAATCATTAAGTGCCCAAGGTATGCACATTTTAGGAACAGATCCCAAAGATATAGACCGGGCAGAAGACAGAAATAAATTCTCAAAACTACTCGACGATTTAGGTATTTTGCAGCCCAATTGGAATACGTTTACTAACCTTTCCCAAGCACTAAGTTTTTCTGAAAAAGTAGGATTTCCCGTACTGCTTCGGCCATCATATGTCTTATCAGGCACTCTCATGCGGATTTGCCACAATAAAGAGGAGCTCAAAAAGTTTTTGGAAGAAGCAACACTTGTTTCTCAAGAATACCCAATTACCGTATCCAAGTTTATCGAGGAAGCAAAAGAAATAGAACTAGATGCAGTCGCAGAAAAAGGGAAAATCCTAGCCTCGGTTATATCCGAGCATATTGAAAATGCCGGAGTACATTCGGGCGATGCATCAATTGTACTCCCGCCACAAAAAATATATAAAGAAACCAAAAAAAAGATCCAGGAAATTGGAGAAAAAATTTCAGAAGCTTTGCATATTTCCGGCCCATTTAATATCCAATTTTTGGCAAAAGACAACCAGGTACAAGTAATTGAGGTAAACCTGCGGGCATCCCGCACATTTCCCTTCATTGCAAAAGTCACAGGCATCGACCTAATGGAACTTGCAGTTGCTACATTCTTTGGAGAAAAAGTTACCAAAAAAACTATGCCAAATCGTTCCACAGTTTTCTTTTGCCAGACTGGCCGGCGCAGACCCTGTCCTTCGGGTCGAAATGGCTTCCACTGGAGAAGCAGCATGTTTTGGGGAAGATATGGCAGAAGCGTTTTTGAAAGGGGAAATTGCAGTCGGTGGAAAGATGCCCACAAAAGGTATTTTTATTAGCCTAGGAGGAGAAGAAAACAAAAAAAGAATGCTGGAAAGCATACAGCAATTACCAAAAACTCTAGGTCTACCAATCTACGCCACTGAAAAAACAGCTGTCTTTCTTAAGAAGAATGGTATCAAGACACAAAAGCTTTATAAGGTTTACGAAAAAAAGTCGCCAAATGTACTGGACTATTTTCAAAAACGAAAAATCGATTTAGCAATTAACTTACTTGAAGAATCTCCCCTGGATGACTCGGACCACTATACCATTAGAAGAGCGGCAATTGACTTTAATGTGCCCATCTATACCAACCGGCAAAAAGCCAAACTTTTCTTACTCGCCATCACCACCAAAAAACTCGAAGACTTACCAATTAAATCGTGGAACGAATATGTCTAAACTAACTTTGCCTGGTCTTATTGATCCGCATGTGCATCTTCGCGATCCTGGACAAATCCAGAAAGAAGATTTTTTTACCGGTACGTCTGCTGCGTTGGCCGGTGGCTACACAACACTACTTGATATGCCCAATAACCAAACCCCAATTACCACACTTAATCTGCTTGAAGAAAAAATGGCAATCGCCAAAGAAAAAATAGTCTGCGATGTTGGTTTTTACTTTGGATCAATGGGGGACAACCTAGACGAATTTGAAAAAGTCCACAATAAAATAATGGGGCTCAAACTATATCTTAACCATACAACCGGAAACTTAATGCTTGACAAAAATAACCTTTCCCGCGTTTTTAGCGCTCTCCCAAAGCTTCTGCCAATTCTTGTCCATGCCGAAGGGAATGCTGTATTAGACGTTCTCCAACTAGTTCGAGAAACAAAACACCAAACCCACTTTTGTCATGTTACTTCAACCGAACTTAAACTTGTTATCCAGGCAAAAGAAGAAGGACTGCCAATAACATGCGGAGTAACCCCGCACCATCTTTTTTTAACTGAAGATGACGCAAAAACGCTTGGCCCATATGGACTTATGAAGCCTGCGCTTCAAAATAAAAAAGATACAGACTTTTTGTGGCAAAATCTTGAAAAAATCGATGTGATCGAATCTGACCATGCCCCACATACGCTTGCAGAAAAACAATCAGATAACCCTCCCTTCGGAGTACCAGGTCTTGAGACAACTCTCCCACTCCTTCTCACCGCAGCTTCAGAAAACCGCCTGACCACCGATGACATTATCCGCCTGTGCCACACTACCCCGGCAAAAATTTTTAGAATACCAACCGACCCTACAACAAAAGTCGTAGTCGATCTTAATACTGAATACCAAATACTTAATACTAATTTATATACTAAATGTAAATGGTCGCCATTTAATGGAAGGGCAGTAAAAGGCAAGATCACTCGTGTAATTCTGCGGGGGAAAACAGTCTTTGAAAACGGAAAAATTCTGGCAGAACCAGGAACTGGAAAAATACTAACCCCTTAACTCTGCGGCTGGGTTTGTGGTGCTGCCGGATTCACACTTGGCAACAATGCTTGCTGTTGAGTTAGAATACTTGATACCTCTTGTACAACCTGGTCTGGTGTATACGCAGCTTTAATTAGATACCCGGTTGCGCCATACTTAAAACCCTCTTTAATAACATCGTCCTGGCCAAGATTTGTCAGCATTACAACCGGCGTTTTACCGACCCGTTGGTTTTCTTTTATTTGCTTTAAAATATCAATGCCGTTAACATCGGGAAGCATAATATCGAGTAATACAAGGTCGTACACGTTTTGCAACGCAGCAGCAAGTCCATCTTTCCCATTGGCAAAATCTTCGATGATAAAGCCAGCTTTTTCAAACTGACGCTTATAGAGTTGCCTAATAAAATCCTCATCCTCAACGAGGAGTATTTTTGCCATACCTTCATTATGCACAAAGGATTAACACGTGTCAACGACGGAATTTTACACCTCGGATGATGACAGGCTGAACAAAGTGAAGCCATGGCTCCTCCGAGGTGAAAGGCTGTTAAAATCCTATATGCTCAATTGTCGACGGAATGTTATCCACAACTTTCCCCAAAACCCGGCTTTTTTATATTTTAAATACCATTCTTTTTCTTTGTAGTCTTTTGATCCGGGGAGTGGGGGATCGATCCATGCCGAAAGAACTATCCATTCATATTTTTCATTTTGCTTAGCAATAAGTGTTACCCGAGAGTTACCAAATTGTTTTTGGTATTCAAACGCGCCATGTGTTTTCCCAGGGATGGTTTTATCCGAATGCTTAAATGCCTCCCACGCCATATCCTGTGCTAATCCACGACTTCGCATCCGGTCAATTGCATGATTAGTCCAAATTAAATTACCGTAATGCTGTTTATAAGTCATATAATTGTTGACAAAATTTCCAACAACCATGTATTATGATACTATGAAATCGCCGATTACCGCAATCGCATTTCTTTTTGCAGCACTATTTCTCTATACAAAACTCGCTGGTCCCATCCCATTCTCTGTTAACAGTATTCAGACAAATAAAACAAACCTATTTACTTCCTCTGGCACAGGCAAGGCAACAGCAGTGCCAAACACCGCGCTACTTTCTCTGGGTGTTACCAAAACCGCAACAACAGTTACCGATGCCCAAAACCAGGCAAATAGTGTTATTAACAAACTCACAAACGACCTAAAAAATCTTGGCATTTTAGAAACTGATATCAAAACAACTAACTACAGCGTCTATCCTGACTACGATTTCCAAAGCGGCAGACAAGTTGTAAAAGGATACACTGTGACACAAAATCTGGAAGTAAAAGTCAAACCAATTGAAAAAGCAAATAACACAATAGATGCAGCAACCAAAAATGGCGCGAATATAGTTGGGGGACTTACATTTATTTTAGACGACCAAACCAAAAAAGATCTACAAGAAAAAGCAAGACAAGATGCAGTTAAAGATGCCAAAGAAAAAGCAGAGAAGCTGGCAGATGCCGCTGGTATAAAACTTGGCAGAATTGTCGATGTGCAAGAAAACGGCAATACACCCATGCCAATTTTTAGAACCATGATGGCAGGAGGGGAGACCGATCAAAAAACCAATGTCTCTCCTGGAGAAAATACTATAGAAATCACAGTTACCCTTTCCTACGAAACCTACTAACCCACAGTGCCTCTGTATACAATTGAAACTCCTGGTGCACGAAGCGTTTTTACTTTGCTATCGAAAGTAACTGTAAAACCTACAACATACCTGGAAAGACTTACAGGAGCCGTATGAAGTGGTTGCCCTTTTGTTACTGTTTCTTCCTCTCGTCCACCATCCCATCGATGAAGGGCATAAGAACTATTCTCTTTTCCTCTTTCTATAACCTCACCACCGCCTACACCTTTCGTAGTAAAATCAAGTGTACGAGTTTCATCCTCATAAAACCTAATCGTTTCACCAACAACAATGGCTCTTTCTTCCTGATCATCTGAATAAAGAAAAAAACCTGACGCAACAGGTTGCACTTCATGTGGGAACAAGCCGTTTCTATGAGGGAATAAAAATCCTAATCTCTCTCTAATATCCATAATGAAAATGTATTCTAGAATAAAATGTGAAAATAAGCAAACAGGGTAGGCACTTATTTATTTCCACTGTGAAAAGCTTCATGAACCTCTCGCAATTGTTTATTCGTAATATGAGTATAGATTTGGGTGGTGGCTATATTTTTGTGCCCAAGCATTTCCTGGACACTACGTAAATCTGCACCGTTTGTCAACAAATCTGTTGCAAAACTATGGCGCAAAGTATGTACAGTTGCATCAACCGGAATCCGGCTTAGCCGGACATATTTTTTGACAATTCGCTCAACCGAGCGGGCAGTCAAACGCATTTTTTCTCCACTATTTTCCTCTACTATTTTCCCGGCATACCGAATAAAAAGCGGCTTATGCTTATCCTTTCGCGCTTTCATGTACCTAGCCACCCAGTCAGAAGCTCGGTCCGAAATAAAAACCAGCCGAGCCCGACCGCCTTTCCCAATTACCCCAAATTCACGTCTTTCTATATTTACCTGGTCGTGGTTAAGTTTTACCAATTCCGACACCCGAAGACCGGTGGAGAAGAGGAGTTCTAAAATTGCCCGGTCCCGAATACCCTCTTCTTTTGAAGTGTCGGCTGCGGTAACAAGCCGTTCAATCTGCTCCCGCTCTAAAAATTTAAGCGACCGGCTTTCGGTTTTGGGTAAATCTATTTTTGATGGCTCGAGAGTTTTGTGGTCGTTTTTAATAAGAAAACGAAGGAATGATCGAAGCGCAATAACATAATAATTCTGAGTAACACGTTTTAGAGTTAAACCTTTTGCATCTGCTCTATTTGCTAAAAACACCCGGTACCGCCGAATATCCGAAAGGTCGATGTCGGATATGGTTTTATGAGGCATTGTTTTAGAAAACCACTCTAAAAAAATTTTAAGGTAGTGTCTATAATCTCGAATAGTTAATTTACTGCAATTTTTTTCAATTTCGAGATATTCTAAAAATTCATCTATTAAATTTTGTAAAGAGTTATCCATAAAATTATTCTACGACGTTGACAGAAACTATACAAGCATCTATTATTAGTACAAATGAAGTTTCTTCTTGACAGTGGCGACCCGGACGAATTTCGGGAAATCGCAAGTCTTTGGGGCGCGACAACCAACCCAACCCTTGTAGCAAAAAAGTTGGCAGGAAAAAAGATTACACAACAAGAAGCATACGAATTGCAAAAACAAATTGTTTTAGAAATTATTTCTATTGTTCCCGGCGCTGTCTCTGCCGAGGTATACGCAGATCAAAATACTACCGCGCAAGAGATGATAGAACAAGGCAGGGAGATTGCCACATGGCATAAAAGAGTAGTTGTCAAACTTCCCACAACTATCGAAGGGTTTAGGGCGCGCTCAGTTTTACGAAAAGAGAAAGTGCCGATTAACAATACGCTTGTCTTTTCCCAAGAACAGATTTTTGCTATCTGCCTGCACGAGAGAATCGTCCAAAAACTCTATGGCCCAATTAAAAATACCTACCCTATGTTTATTTCACCATTTGTCGGAAGACTCGATGATATAGGTATCGATGGAATGCAGCTGGTCGAGCATGGAATGAAAATAAAACAAAACTTTGAAAACATCTGGATGCTGGCAGCCTCTATTCGGCGGGTCGAGCATATACAGCGCAGCATCGATTGCGGCAGCGAGCTTATAACCACCCCGGCAAAAGTCTACAAAGAATGGTTCGGCCCCACCAACGGCCAGCTACCAAAGACTAACGACTATGCAGCTAATTTGCAGCCAATTCCAGACTGGGAACCATCACAAGAATTACTTGATATCCAAACCCAAGAGGCGTTTTTCGAAGCTATTTTTTCTAAAAAACTCAACATTCAACATGATCTTACCGACAAAGGCATCATCCGCTTTGCCCAAGACTGGCAAACTATTATCGCTTGACAATTAAGGCCCTTGAACACGAAAAAGGAAAACAAGCAGCAAAAAGAAATTTTATTCCCAAATAACGACTTTTTTCTCCAAAGTCCTATAGTAGGGGATACGGCACGAAATTTCCAAGAGGTAATAAATAAGAGAACTGCACCAACCACACCTCAAAAAAAGTGAATTTCCACTAAATATGTGCATCAGGCAACGACACAAAAACAACCACTTCCCCACAAACCCTGCCTGGCTGACGTCGTAAAAGTATTATTGTACGACGTAATCAATTAACTTCCCTTGTTGTCATTATAGATATCTTATAGAGAAGACAGCTCCCCCCAAGAATATTTTGGCAATTAATAATTTTATCAAAACATTTTGTTGCTTGCTATTAATAATCAACAATCATTACCTTACCGATAGGGATTGCCACTCCCTTCTGGCATGAACATTCGATTAGGTTGCAAAATAAGGCTAAACGTCAACTTTTAGCCTCAATATGTGAGCAGACGGAGCAGAATAGGGTTTCGTATTTTTTTCAAGCCATCTAAGAAGATGTATAAACACTTGAGAGGACGAGCTTGGCACTCTGTGAAAAGTGGTGCTAATTCTCCGTGAAAATTAAGAGTTATCCACATTTCTTGGAACGAAAACGTCCTATAATTTTATTAAATGCATCAAACCATATCAACTATACCAAACACTATTATTATCTTACCCCTACCCATAAAAACTTAATGGCCTCCCCTCTCCTCTACTACTCACACCGAAGTTTTTATGGCCTCCAAGAAGTAAATAAAAATAAAATTGCAAATACAATTACCGCCACCCAAATATATTCCCATAAAATACTTCTAAACAGTCTTCTTTCAAGCCATACATGGGAAAGCCCCACAAACATGTAAAACATGCCTGTTAAAAAAATTGCTGTAAATGTAGGATCGCTTGGCCAAAACCAAAGCATTATAGCCATTTCAAAAAAACAGACCGAGAGTATTGCTGCCCATATAAAATGGAGTCTGGAGAGCTTTTCAAGAATATGTGACCAAAATGATTGCACAATAAGAAAAAATGTGTACGAAAACACCAATATTGCTTTTGGCAGCGCTGATAAATCAAGAGAGAAAACAACATTAGATAAAAAGAAATAAGACAGAATAGTCATCAAAAATGAAACTGTTTTGGCACTGGCAACCAGCGCAATTGTCCGCATGGATCCAACGGCAAAAATGTTCTCGCTTAAAAAAAGTGAATACAAACCAACACCATATAATACCGTCATAAAAAGGCGGGTTAAAAAGCGGGCTGGAACTAAAAAGTAAAAAAGGCCAAAGGCTAAGCTGTAAAAGAAGGGCAAGATAAAAAGATAGGGAGAAAAATTTTCTTTAATATCTTGCCTATTTGCAAAATATAAAAAAACAACGGTAAGTATAGAAAGAAAAAAAGCAATAAAAACGCCACCCTTTCCCAAAAAATGTTGGGAAATAAATAACCCTAACGAAAGTAGCATTACTGCCACAATAAATCGCTGCCTTTTGCTTATGGCAAACCTTTCTAGAAACTGCAAGACTTTTCCCTCGTGAAGAAGAAAAATAAAGGGCCTTCGTGTCCTTCTACTCATAAAGAAGAAGCGTTTGTATACACTTTTTGAACATCATCAAGTGCTTCCAATTTTTCTAAAAAACTGATAACTTCTTTTGCATCTGCCTCGTTTTCAATAGACTTGGTCACCATTGGTTTACGGGTTAGTTCTGCATCTTTTACCACAAGATTGCTTGCCAAAAGTGTTTCTCTCACCTTATTTAAATCTTCTGGTTTTGTGTAAATAATAATCTCATCTCCTATTTCTTCTAAATCTTCTGCGCCAGCATCAGCGGCCAAAAGAAATATATCATCCACTTGCAAATTATTTTTCTGCAATGTAATTGCTCCTTTGTTTTCGAATTGATATGAGACAGACCCGGGTTGGCCAAATGTACCCCCTGCTTTATCAAAAATATTTTTTATATCTCCAATTGTCCGCTGCTTATTGTCTGTTGCTGCCTCGACTATTACTGCTGCTCCGCCTGGGGCAAATCCTTCATAGACAGCTTCTTCAAGACTTTTGCCTCCTTCCCCCACCCCAGTACCACGCTCGATAGCCCGCTCAATATTACTTTTTGGCATATTTGCAACTCTAGCTTTTTCTACCAAGAGTCGGAGGCGAATATTTTGAGCAGGATCACCAATACCTCCCCCACTTTTTACAGCAATAGTTATAGCATTAGCAAGCTTGGTAAATGTTTGTCCGCGCTTTTGATCTGCCACGCCTTTTTGGCGTTTAATTGTCGCCCATTTTGAATGTCCACTCATTTAGCTATTATACTGTTTCTATATTGACTTTTGCAAGAAAGAGGAGTAAAATCCTTACATCCTCTACGCTAAAAACATGACTCCACTTAAAACTCAAGCAATCCAAAAGGCATTCGAAGGAAACTGGAACGCTGCAGTCCTAATTAACCAAGAACTACTAAAAACTGATCCTAATGATATAGAAACACTTAACCGCCTGGGGCTTGCTCTTAGCCTTTGTGGAAAAATAAAACAAGCAAAAGCCACTTACCAAAAAGTACTAAACCTCGATAACCAAAATCCCATTGCAATAAAAAATGTAAAAAGGCTTGGCACCTTAACCAGCAAAAAAAGGGCAATCGAATCTGCTCCCTCACTTGTTAAAAACGTTTCTAGCATGTTCCTTGAAGAAAGTGGCAAAACAAAAATTGTTGAGCTAATCAATGTTGCAGAACCAAAAGTTATCTCTCTACTTATGACCGGTGAAGAACTTATCTTACAGATAAAACGGCTAAAAATATTTGCCTTGGATACAAAAAAACACTACATCGGCGTATTGCCTGACGATATTGGCAAACGGCTGATCAAATTTATAAAAGGAGGCAACGTCTACGATGCTTATATAAAAGCAGTTGGAAACCACCGAGTGATCATTTTTATTAGGGAAGCAAAAAAGGCAAGCAAGTTTAAAAATCAATCATCATTTATATCTGCAGATAAATCAAAAATTACACTCAAAAACAAGACAAATAATAAAGATGCTGATGATGAAGATGAAATCCTAGATGCAGAATCGCCAAACGGCGAATAAACTACTAAGAGCCTCTTTTTTTATACATCGAAAAAATAATGTTTTCTTCTCCAATCTTATGATGCTTCTTTCTATGTTTTTTTACTTCACTTTTTAACGACCAAAGTGCCCATAAAAAAGAAAGGAAAAATAATACAATTAACGAGTATGTAAAAATCATTGTTTTATTGTAAAAAGCGGTGACTTATCTTTTCCCACAATAACCACAATATCAGATATGACTTGTTTTTGTGTATTTACAGCTTTAGACCGAAATATCCTCTGCAACTTCTCTAAAGTATAAGACTTTTGGTCAGAATAGATAATTTCCGATACCGGCAAAACGCTGTCCCCGGTTGAAACTGCAACCACATTCCCCCCCATATTTGTAACAATACGGGCTATCCTATTACCCAATCCAGATACACCGCTTGAATTAATGATATGGACACTTTTTTTTTCTTCTATAACAGCACTATCGGCAAAAAGAGATAATACTAAAGTATCCAATTCCCCAGCATCCTGATCATTTATAGAATTTGACGAAAAGATGTATTTTTTTTCATAAAACTTATGTGCTGGAATTTTATCAACAAACATCCATAGTCGGACTGCATCTAAAAACGTCATATTTGTCTTTACGTTATCCTGTCTAAAAACAATATATTGAAATAGTGTGGAAATATCATTTTCCTGCAAAGAATAATTATTACCAAAAGAAACAACAGCATCTATTGGAATTCCAAAAAACACTCCCAACTCTTGAGGAGATAACACCTGTTTTTCGTATATACGCAAAACCGAAGCAGTCATATCATTTGGTGAAAAAGAAAGAAGGACATTTTGCGGCTCTTTCTCTGATTTTAACAAAATGGTAAAACGATGTTGCCCGTCAAAAAGACTTGCCTGCACTACACCAACTCCCTTGATTATAAATGAACCAACAACAACCAAAAAAATAAATGCGAAAAAAAGCAATGCGAATCGCACTGTTTTCTTTGGATGCTGATTTTTTTTGATGCGCATACGCTCTTGCTATACAAAATTAAGACCCCGGCTTTTTCCGAGAAATAATTTCGGGGAGCACAAATGTTGAAGCATTAGCCCCTACTTGCTGTTTTCCAGTTTTTCCCTTTTTTGGTTTTTTCTTTTCTCCTTTATAAAATCCGCCAAAACCTCCCATGCAACAAAATCACCTCCTTTAATACTATCCTATCAAGAATCAAGTACTTTTTGCAATTCGTCCGACAACTGACTTTCAAAAGAGATTTCTTTACCTGTTTTTGGCCCGCCTTGCCCGCCAGCAAGCGAGGCAGGATGGATAAACAAGATTTTATGAGCATGGAGAAATACACGGGAAAGAATTTTTCTGTCATTTCTGGCTTGTTTTCTTCCACCATATAAAGGATCAGAAAAAATAGGGTGACCAATATGTTTTAGATGAACCCTAATCTGGTGTGTTCTGCCTGTTTCCGGATATAACTCTACCAATGAATATTTTTCATAGCTTTTAACAACACGATATCTTGTTAAAGACTCGCGTCCGCCGGCAACTACACCAAACTGCTTTCTATTCCAAGGCAATCTGCCAACCGGAACGTTAATAATTCCCTCTTCTGGCTTAACGATTCCATGAACAAGAGCAAGGTATGTTTTTTTTACAATTTTTTCCTTAAACTGCCGTTGTAATTCGACAAAAGCTTGGGGAGTTTTTGCCACAAGTAATATTCCAGACGTTTCTTTATCCAAACGGTGGACTATCCCCGCCCTTTTGTAAAAATCTGAATCGT
>CAZIZQ010000025.1:0-14781 GCA_964544105.1 uncultured Gammaproteobacteria bacterium
TTGGTACAAAAAGCGCCTCTATAGACTCGCAACCTTCTCCAACTCCTACCCCTGCGCCTGTTTGTAACGTCTGTACTGCTGACTTTAACAGAGATGGCGGGGTGGATATTGTTGATTTTTCTAAGTTTCTTTACTGCTTTGATAAAGAGGCTGTGGGTAATTGCTCAACAGTTAATACTAATAACAACAACATTATTGATATCGAAGACTTTAGCTGTATGCAAAACTACTTTGGCAAACAGTGTAAACCTTGACAATATGTACATAATGTACTAATATAAAACCATGACACTCACAGTATCTGTAAGCGAATTTCGAAATCATCTGTCTGACTACCTGGATAAAGTTTCAGAAGGCACTCGTCTTATCATAAAAGATGAGAAAAAAGACGTTGCCATTGCAGAGCTTACTCCCACTCAATCTTTTGACAAAGAAGCCTTTGGAAAGGCCTTAAAACAAGCTGCAGGTGTTTTTACTGCTAAAAATCACCCCGAGTGGCGGACAAAAAAAGATGTAATTAAATGGCTCCGCGAAACAAGAAAAAATGCTGATCGCACATTCTAATCATGTATGTAATTGATACAGATCTTATTATATGGATTCTAAGGGGAAATAAACGATACGAAGATTATCTTCAAAACCTCAAAGAAAAAGGCGCACTTTCAATCTCAACGATAACAATTGCCGAAGTTTACAAAAATATGTTTCCTTCTGAAGTAATTAAAACTGAAAATATACTCAAAGTATTCCAGTCATGGGACGTCACACCTCTCATTGCAAAACAGGCAGGTCTATACTGGCAAGAGCATGCAAAAAAATTAAAAACCCTAAGCATCACCGACTGCCTGATCGCAGCAACTGCCAATGTGCATAATGCCACACTTGTTTCTCTTAACGCCAAACATTTCCCAATGAAAGATATTAAAGTGGTAAATCCGAGCACCCTTCCTCATTGACACTACCCTTCTCTTTGATACTATATAGGTGTGCTGGAAAATCTAAAAAATAAATTGCGGTATCGAAAAATTGTCTCACTGATTGTTCTCCTCTTTATCGTAGCAGCCATCCCCCTAACCGTCTTTGTTGCCCAGAGGGTGCAGAACCTGCAACAGCGGGCAGCGGAGAAAGAAATACAAAATACTTCCTCGGAAATTAATAATCTCACCTCTCAACTTCTCAAAAGTTCGGATCTGCAAAAATCAACAAAAAGCATACAGCAAAAACAACAAATTATAGAGTCTTTAGTTATTACTGCTAAAAAAAGAAAAGAGTTGCTATTACAAAAAATCAAAGAAAATCCCCAGGAGTTTTTAGATAAAGCTACTTTAGCAGATAAAAGGGATAATTTTCCAGAAGAAGTTAGACCATATATAGAGGAGAGGATAAGTACAGAAGGTACCTTAAAAGTTATACATAAGGATGAATTTGAAAATAAAAAGAGTACGCTTGAATATGTCTTACAAATAGATTCCAATACAAGTGATCAAAAATGGTATCAACTCTACTTTGCTAAAAATCCTCCAGAATTCTCTTTATCTGGAGCAGAATTAAAAGTTGATGCTGTGGCAATGGATGGATATGCTGCACAAATTAATCTACAGTTTCTAACTGTCCCTACTAGATTTCCTACTACAGGAGAACAAAAAACATTAGTACTGATGGTTAACTCTGTTAATAATCCAGTGACTCCTTATTCAGCAGATCAAATTAGAGATGTGATTTTTAATACTACAAATCAAAGTTCAGTAAATAATTATTATAAAGAAACATCATTTGATAAAACATTTCTTTCTGGCGATGTATTTGGGTGGTATCCGATTACGCCTACTTGCGACGACATACTAATAAGTTCTTTAGCTAGAACCAAAGCTAGGGATGCAGGAATAAACGTTGATAATTATACTAGAACTATTTATATATTAGCGGGTGATGATTTACTCTGTGGTAGAAATAATGTTTTTGTGGGAGCTGCATCAACGACTGAAAGCTGGATTTATAGGCTTTCATCTCAAGCTGTGGCTCATGAGTTTGGTCACATGTTAGGAGTAAATCATGCAAACAGTATAAGTTGCCAATTAGGTAAAATTACACCTGAAACTTGTAATGAAGGTGAGTATGGTGACCAGCATGATGTTATGGGATTAGATTATCAACAATTTAATGCGCCTCATAAAGTTGGTATGGGTTGGATTCCTGATTCTAATATAAACACTGTTACTACTAGTGGTACATTCAACATATCTCCACTAGAATCTTCAATAAGTGCAACACAAGTTTTGCAAATACCCAAACAGGATACGGATGGTGATTCTTATTTTATTTCATACAGACAAAATGGAGGCTTTTTTGATAGAAACTTAGATGCATTTAAGCCTAACTCAATTCAAAAAGGAATAAGCATACATACCTGGCGGGGTGGTTCTTTTGAAAAAACAAAGTTTATAGAGCACCAGGGAACCTTTACTGGTTCAACTATTTTAGATGGAGAAGTTTTTCAAGATCAAATTAACAATATTCAGATAAAACAAATTAGTCACAATGCAAGTGGAGTTACAGTTGAAGTAACAATGCCTGGTTCTCCTCCATCAGGCTTGCCACCGAGGCGTGTTTTTATTACTAGTACTACTTATAATGGTGATCTAAAAACCGCTGGCAGTAATGTTGGCCTTGGTGTTGCAATTAGCGGATTGGATGGGGCAGATAAAATCTGTCAATCAAGAGCAAACAGTTCAACCATGTATCCTGATTTGAAAAATAGTATTTGGAAGGCCTGGCTGTCTGACAGTACACTTTCTGCTGCTTCCAGATTAAGTCATTCAGGAAGTTTTACTTTAATTAATGGAGCTGTGATAGCAAATGACTGGAACGATCTAACTGATGGATTTATTGCAACCCAAATTAATACAGAGGAGAATGGTAATATCCAATCAGGAAATGCTTGGACCAACACTAAAATCAATGGCGATATTTATCATATACAATATTCTTGTAATAACTGGACTAGTTCAACAAATGATTATGCTGGCGGCGGCGGTTATGCAGGTAAGAAAGATGGTGGGTGGACACAAAACATGTTTGGAATAGGTGGAAGTGGTTGTGCTAGCATTACTTATCAACACCTCTATTGTTTTGAAGAATCGACTCCGACTGCGACTTCAACTCCAGCCCCCACTTCAGAACCAACAAATACCCCCTCTCCTACCCCTGCCCCTGTTTGCAATGCCTGTACAGCTGATTTTAATAGGGATGGCGGGGTGGATATTGTGGACTTTTCCAGGTTTGTTAAATGTTTTGATAAATCAACAAACGAGTGCCCAACCACAGATACCAATGGCAATGGCATAACAGATATCGAAGACTTTAGCTGTATGCAAAACTACTTTGGCAAACAATGTGTGCTAAAATAGCATTATGTATAATTGGTCTATTGATGAAGAGCAGTTTAAAAAAGAGAATCCTCAAAAATATAGGTTATGGAAAATAACACAACTTATAAATTATGGTTTGGATGGAGAAAAATTGGATAGGGAGGAGGTCAAAAAAGCGTGGCCAAAGATAAAAGATTCTCTTGACCCTTATGCAAGACGCGCTATAGAATATCTATTATGGGGAAAAGCATACTCACTTCCAAACAACTTAACTTTTTGGAATTTGCACAAGCACAAAAATTTATTTCCAAAAAATTCTATTTAACAGGCGGAACTGCTCTATCTGAATTTTACTTCCGGCATAGACTATCAGAGGATATAGATTTATTCTCTGAGAATGAAGTGAACCCTAAAGCTGTTGAATCCTTTCTGCAAGCAATATCAAAACGTTTGGGAATTTCCAAAATAATAAAACAAAACTATCTGGGGTTATATACATATATACTTCAATATGGTGATAAAGATGAGTTAAAGGTTGATTTCAGTTATTATCCATTTCCTAAAATTGAGAAAGGAATCTATTTTAAAAATCTTGAGATAAGCAGTATTCACGATATTGCTGTTAATAAAATACACACTATTATTATGAGATCAAAAGCTAGAGATTATATTGATCTTTATCTCATTTTTAAGCAGGCAGATTATCCTCCTGCACAATATCTTCAAAAAATTCGTCTTGATTCTCAGGCAAAATTTGATTGGCCACTAGAGGATAAAAACCTGGTTGCTGCACTTTTAAAAGTTAAAGACTTAAAAGATGAGGATTTTCCTAAAATGTTAATACCTTTTGATAAAAAGAAAATGGAAAAGTTTTTTCTAGAACTTGCTAAATCCCTAGAAAGTGGAATATTTAAACCATAAACTATGCTCAAGAATTTAATAGATGCCTTGCGGTCGAGAAAAATTGTCTCACTGATTGTTTTATTACTTATAACTATCGAAGACTTCGCTTGTATGCAAAACTACTTTGGAAAACAGTGCGTTGCGCCTTCCGTCTCATTATGATACGATTTATCCATATGAATGAGACGAATCTTACTCCCAGGCAAAATTTAATACTTTCATTAGTAAATAAGTCTCAAGGAATTGGCAGGGCAGAGATTGAAAAAAAGGTGAT
This sequence comes from uncultured Gammaproteobacteria bacterium, assembly GCA_964544105.1. GTDB lineage: Bacteria > Patescibacteriota > Microgenomatia > Levybacterales > UBA12049. Next base: position 4,546 of record CAZIZQ010000025.1, read on the forward strand.
AAATAGATATCCAGCATCTAAACCAACCATCGCCCGCGATTTGGCTTATCTTGTAGAAAAAAAGCTCATTTTGATTTCTGGAAAAGGAAAGAATACAGCATATAGCTCATCTATCAAAAACCCAATACTACGCTATGTTGATGAAAAACAATACTTTGCTCTCGAGGTAGATCAGCGAAATGGTGCGACTACTTTTGATTTTAGTCTCTTTAATTACCTGCATGATATTTTTTCAGCAGAGGAAATAGTAAGGCTCTCAAGGATACATAAAAGCTTTACCAAAGCAACTGAAAAGCTGCCAAAAGATATCTATAAAAAAGAGCTGGAGCGATTTATTATCGAGCTATCCTGGAAGTCATCAAGAATAGAAGGCAATACCTATTCGCTTCTCGATACAGAGACACTGATTAAACAAAGTATTGAGGCCAAGGGTCATCCAAAAGAAGAAGCGATTATGATCTTAAATCATAAAGTAGCCTTTGAGACCATTCTTGCTCACAAGGAAGAGTTTAAAACAATAACCATATCTCATATTACACAGCTGCATAATGTCTTAGTAAAAGATTTAAGTATCACAGCTGGTATCAGAAATAAGGCAGTTGGTATTACCGGCACAACGTACCGTCCTTTAGATAATAGTTTCCAAATTAGAGAAGCGCTTGAGAAAACAATTGCCGTCACCAACACTTCAAAGCATCCTTTAGAAAAAGCGCTGATTGCCGTTGTCTTTGTTTCATATATTCAGCCTTTTGCCGATGGCAACAAAAGAACTGCTAGAATGCTGACTAATGCGATTCTTTTGGCTCATGATTTCTACCCGCTTTCTTATAGAAGTGTTGATGAAACAGTCTTTAAAGAAGCCTTAATCCTTTTTTATGAACAGCACAGTATTGCTCAGTTTAAAGAGATAATTCTTAATCAATATCTGTTTGCCATCAATACATATTTCAGATAATAATACTACCGGAACAGTTGATATCGAAGACATAGCCTGTGTAATCAATCAGTTCGGAAGCCTGTGCAGCAGCCGTTAACCTACTCCTGGTTTGAATGCATTTCTGAATATACTAAAGTCAATCAGGTCAATCTTGCCATCTTTGTTAAAGTCTGCTTGTTTGGTTGCAACATTTCCTAAGTATTCATCTCTCCAAATTTGGTAATCGATGATATCAACTTTTTTATCACCATTTGCATCGCCTGGCACCGGGCCAGTTGGCGTTGCCGTTGGAGGGGGAGGAGTATTGGTCGCTCCTGGAATGGTAGGAGTTGGCGACACGGTGCAGGGATTTGTTGTATTGTTTAAGTAATTTGTGCAGGCGACTTGATTGGTGCCATTAGCGCTATCGCGTAAGAAGATTGAATAATCTAGACCATTTACAAATCTGTCTTTATTTAGGTCAGCGGCTGGATCATATTTTGATCCACAGGCATTTGTACTATCAAATGCTGCTATAATTTTGTCGTAGAGTATTCTACACGATCCGATAAGTCCAGGTGTTGGCGTTGCAGTCGGAGGAACAACAGTTGGTGAAGCTGTAGCGCTAACAGTAAATTGTATGTTAACGTTTTGCTGATTACCCAAAAGCCCATCAATTCCAAGACCTGTTGCTTGAACATTATAAAATCGAACATCAGCAGTACCGGTATTTTTTGCCATAATGGTAATTGTTCCCAGTTTTACTCTGCCAGTTGCAACATTTCCTATTGTGTCGACAGCTGCATATTCATAGTACTCTGGATAGAACGTAGTTCCTTTGAGGAGATTATTAAACATATAGCTAGGTGATACAGCAGTAAACACAACAGGAGCGGAAGACGGAATCGAGAGTCCAATACCTATATTTCCTGATACATTGCTACTTGATAAAGCAAAACTTACTCCGGTAACGTTTTGGTTACCTGCCTCAAGATATATATCGAGATCTGTTTGTTCGTTAAGCGTTAGTTGTGTCTTGGGTGTAGTAGCAGCCAGCGAGATATTGCCAGTTGTTGTTGGAGGGGAAACGATTTCGGATGCTCGCTGTTTGTAGCTGGTTTGTTTTTGAGAAACAATGACTGTAAGCGCAAGAGCGCCAATTAAAAATCCTCCTAAGAGGAGATTCTTTTTTGTTTTACTTAAAGAGTCAATAAAGCCGAACATAAATTGTTATATAATTTATATTAAGATGTTTTTTCGTACTTTGTCAATAGTCAATATACCTTTATATGCAGGCTTTTTGGTATTAAGTAGTTCGTTTCTTTTTATCCCTTCTTTATATAACCCATATGAATTTCCAAAGTTTCTCTTTTATATTATAGGGGCATGCGGGCTTATATGTATAGCTTTTTTTTGCCGATATGCCAGCTCTTTATATAATTTATTTTCTTTGTTGGTTATTGTGTATATTTGCGTTGTTTTGCTGGCAAATTTTTTGGGAGTCGACCCTACGACATCTTTTTGGGGGAGTCCTTTTAGACACCAGGGATATGTATTACTTTTGGCAAATGTTGGATTGTTTTTTGCCATATCGCTGCAAAGTGTAAAAGATAAAGAAGAAGCATATATATTTTTCCAAAAGGGAGTGTTAGTTTCATCCTTTTTGCTATGTGTTTTTGCCCTTTGGCAAGCATTTTTTGCATTTGTATACCATGATGCTTCAATACCTCTTTATCAGGGAAGGATTGTAGGTACATTTGGTAATCCCAATTCTTTTGGAGGATATCTTGCCATGCTTTTGCCATTTTTATTTTCGATAAGGGGAAATCATTCTATTTATAGAATATGTCTGATAGTGCTTGTTATGGGGGTAATTTTGCTTACAGGTTCGCGCGCGGCTCTTGTAGCATCTGTTTTTGTTTTTGGCGTATATGGTATTTTTAGGAGTAAAATTTTTGTGGCACTTGCTTTTTTTACCTTACTGTTTCTTGGTGGATTATTGTTTGTAAGACAGTCTCCATGGGACAACCGTTTTATTATTTGGCAGGGTGCATGGGAAGCGTTTGTGCAGCGTCCAATTTTGGGCTATGGTCAGGAAAATTTTTCACTAGCATTTACCAAGGTAAAATTTTACCCTTTAGATAATGCCCACAACATTTTTTTGGAAACCGCCATTGCTTCGGGCATTATCGGTCTTATTTTATTTTGCCTTATTTTTATAAAGGCCTTAACTCATGCAACCCTGCCAATAAAAATGTCGCTTGCGGTATTTCTTATTGTGGCGCAGTTTAATCCCTTATCAATTCCACAGATTACTCTTTTTTGGCTATTGTTGGGATTTAAGGACACTAAAGGTTAGTAATTGTAGCATTTGTGGCCTCTTTTAACACCGAGTTTTCTTCTTTTTCCGCAGTAACAAGAGTTTGGGGGAGTATTGTTAAAGTGGTACTTTGTCCTTTGGGAAGAGTTGCGGTAAAAGTAATAATTGCTATAGTTCCTTTGCCAGTTTTTCCTTTGTCCGAAAGCGCGGCCCCAAAGGCATAGGTTATTCTCCCTGCTGCCTCGTCAATTTTTTTCAGCAGCTCTATTGGTTGCGGAAAAAAGCCTCCTGGGGTTATTGCAACATTTTTTAAAACTTTCGGGTCATACGAAATTTCCAACTGCACTGCCGAGGCGTTATTTGTTCCTGTATCTATAAGAAGATCAACAGATCCAGACGAGGAAGAAAGCGTATAGTTGGCAGGAGAAAAGGCAAGTGAAGTTTGAGCATTTGGGATGGGTGTTGTAGGAGTCTGTGTAATTTGTGAAGCCGGGGTTTTAGTTTTTGTAGCTTGGGCAACAAAATAGAGTACAGTCGGTACAGCAATAAGGAAGAAAATAATTACGAGCAGTTTTTTTGACATCAGCGTATCCATTTTTTATTGACTTGGGCGGAAAGGACCAATTTCTTCATTTCCTGCAGTTGCTTGTTGTACATAAAATATAGTCGCGCTGTCGGTTGCTTTTAATACCGATGTTGGCACATCATCTGCAGTTACCAAAGTTTTGGGGGTAAAGGTGATGCCTGTTTTTTGTCCAGACGGAATAAGTGTCCTAAAAGAAAGCGTTGCTACTGTTCCTTTACCGCTTTGGGCTTCTCCAGAGGGGGAAATAGCCAAGACATACGAAGCCTTTCCATTTTTTGCATCAATGGAATTAAGTAAAGTTGTGGCATCTGGGAAAAATGTCCCTTGCGAAATTAACACATTGGTTAGTTGTTTTGGATCGTAAGATAGTTCGATCTGCACTGCATTTACTTTATTAGCCCCCGTATCAATAGAAATTGCCAGCGTGCCGGAGGATGAGGCAATTACCAGCGGATTTGGAGCAAACGAAAGGCTTGTTTGGACTACAGGAGTAGGTGTAGGCTGCGGGCTGACTAAAGGAGGGGCAATTGTGACATTGGTGTTGATAATTTTTCCACCATTGCTGTATAAAAAAATTAACCCGCCTGTCAGAAAAGAAAGGAATATTAACAAGATAATAGTTTTTTTCATTTGTAGTTACCTCAATCACCGTCGATTATGGCAAACTGGCTGATAAATAAATTGTAATCAAGGAAAGACGGTTTATTATTTCCTTCTTTTCCATTGTGTTTATCATCGTTATCGATATATCCATCGTCATTAAAGTCTGCTTTTAGACAATCAGTTGTTTGAAGGTTAAGACACGAACGATAGGCTCGAAAATCAAGTGTATCCAGATGGTTATTATTGTCTGCATCGCCAAGAGTAAGTGTTACTACCTGATTAATAGTGTTAGTGCCTAATTTTAAGGTTTGCGTGCCCGGGATTCGCTTTCGCAAATATCCTGGAGTCCAGACAAATATTTGGTATTGTCCAGAAGTGAATTTGTCGCTAAGGTTAAAATCGCTTGCGACAAATTTTCCATTGCCGTCATACTCAATTGCTTTTGGTTGAGGAATTTTTTTAACAGCTTTTGCTCCTTCAAAATCACCGGTTGCATCAACGTCTGGCGCATACAGGTATAGTGTTGCATCTCGTTTTCTCTGATTTGGTTTATCGTTGACTATCGACTGGGATCCTTTGTTGGTTTTTATTCCAATGCCTGCAAGGGTAACTTTGAAAGTAACCGATGCCGGCCCAGGTGGTGGCGGGGTAATGCTTGGTGTTGCTGTAGGAACAGGAGTTGCTGTGGGTTCTGCTCCTGGCGCAGTAAATGTAACAGCAAGATTAACACCAGTATTATTTTTGCAAAGCTGACTTTGTGCTAAAATAACTGGCGTGCTATCCGTGATTTTGCCTTTTGTTGTTCCTGTGGTAATATCTTTTTTTAAAGCATACACATTGTGCCCAGCATTGTTGACCTCTCCTTGTGGAACAATAACTTCGTAGTTACCCAAAGCATTTGTTATTCCAGTAAGATTTGTTGTACATGTAGTACCATCAGCACTTGGGTCAAGACATATAGATGCTTGATCAATAGGTTGACCGTCTTGTTTGGTAACCTTACCAGAGATGGTATATGTGGTTTGGCAAGCAGCAGGTGGCGTTCCTGTACCAGTTGGTAATGGAGGAATACCTGTGGCAGTTGGTGTTGCTTGACCGGCAGGTGTTGGTTGTGCAGTTGGTGCTGGAGGAATGTAACGAAGTTGCCAGCAGTGAGCAACTCCTTCATCTCCTCCTGGTGTCCTACGACACCAATTGCTAGTTTCTTTTATGACATTTGGGTGTTGTGATATATTTTGTGGGCATTGGCTATTTCCCATAGCTAATGTTTCAGCAGGAGTTTCCCCACCACAAACACTTTCATTAAGGCGGTCGTCATTACAACTAATTAAAGGTTGGCCGCCAGCACTAATTTTATTTACTTGTACCCAACGATAGAGATCATCTGATACTGGAGTGCTTCCCTGATGACTTCCCATTACCGATGGTTTCACTTCACATCCAAACGGTGTGCGGGTTGGGGTAGCAGCAGGTGGTGGAGGAGCACTTGCTCCGGTATAGATAATCGTTGCATCTGTTTTCTTTTGTACTGGATTTCCTTGCGCGTCTGTGCCATAAAAATCTACTCGTACAGTTCGCGTTGCACCGCCGGTTGTATTAAGTTTCCAATATGGGTCTGTAAAAAAATTTACTAAAGCAGTTTTGCCCGAAATTCTTTGAAGACTTAATCCGCCACTACCATTATCGATATTTTGAATAGCAATTTGGTTTAAGGTGACTTGTGTCGGGGTTGTTCCTCCAGAAGATCCAGACACAGTAAAGTTTCCTTGAGCAATAGTTATTGGGTTATCACCTTCTGTAACCCACCAAACGTATGTACCAATGTTAGGTAAAGGTATATCAAGCCAAGTGTTTGGCGTACTGGCGCAAACGAAAAGATTATTCGGACAGTTTGGTTCTCTTGATACATTTGCCGCTAGTGCTGTTTGATTTCCCTCATTATTTACTCGAATATGATACAGGGCCGGTCTACTAGGAGTCCACCTAAGTTGCACAGTGTTTCCTGTTATTCCTGCTCCATTTGCAGGAAATATAGATCCTCCAGCGGTTTGGGTTGGTGTAGCTGTTGGGTTAGATCCGCCACTACCAAGCGTAAATGTATCAGTGCAGTTTGATCTGTTTTCGTCCAATACATCCCCACTATTGTTAAGTAACTGGGCTAACACTGCATGCTGTCCAGAACTAAATCCATTGGTACTTACTTGGTAAACAGCATCAGACGATGTTAGTGATTGATCACCAATAGGAGACCAGCTGGAAACTTCGGTTGGATTTTTTCCTATTTCACTATCGCTTGAAATCCAAAATTTAACTTTTGTTGGGTTACCGCCATAGACTATTCGTACTGGTACATTTGCACCCAAGGAGACTGAACGTTGCTGGACTTGGACTAGGCCGCATCTGCCTGTGGCGCCGCCAGCACTAGAAACAGGTGTTGGTGTAGATGTTGGGTTAGATCCACCACCAGTGTTGCGTATATAACAAGCTCCCTCTTCTTCCGTTCCCTCGGAGTCAGTAAGTACACACGTGTCTCCTGTTTTTGTCCATTGGTCATCAGGCACACCAGTTTTCGTTGAACATACAGCTGGTGGTGTACAGGATACAGCTGCATATGCCTTATTAATAAGACTAGCAATTGGAGAGGATTTTATTATTGTTCCTTGCGTCGTTATTTCCCAACCCTCCGGACGTGTAATTTGAAGATATAGTTCTGGATTGTTTGTAGTTGTAATAAGGTTGTTGCCTGCTTTGTCAGTAGAAAATTTAATTTCACCATTCTGTCCGCCGGCTGCTTTTTGTTGTAGATTTGTCCGGTTTCCTAAAAATGCAATTGTTGCAGGAACAGAAAGAGCAATAACAAGAAGCGTTAAAAAACCAATGGTGCGTCCATAATGTGGGAGGGTTAGTCTTTGCCAGGCTCGTTTTAAAATATTCGATTTTGGAAGAGGGGCCATGCCATCTAAATTATATTCCATAAAAAAAAGATGTCATCCCGAATTTATTTCGGGATCTAGTCTTAGAATAATAAAAAGAGGAAGAGGATGTCAATAGAGAATCTCAAAAATCAAATGTCAAAACTCAAAACTACAACTAAAATCTCAAAATTACATAATCTAAAAGAAAAATAGAAAGTTTTGCGTTGTAGATTTGAGATTTGCGCTTTGCGATTTGAGATTTTTTCGTTATAATCACTTTATGGTACTTTCCGACAGGGACATTAAAAAGGCTCTTGATAATAACGATATTGTTATAACTCCAGCTATCAATTTTGCAGTGCAACTTGGGTCTTGTTCTGTTGATCTGCGTCTTGGCAATATTTTTAGGGTTTTCGAACACAGTAAGCATGCATATATCGAACCTTCAAAAAAAGATTATAGTAACGAAATTACACGCGAGATTATTGTTAAGGACGGTGAGCCGTTTATTATGCAGCCTGGGGATTTTGTTTTGGCCTCAACATTTGAAAAAATAACTATTGCTCCATCGCTTTTAGGTAGGTTGGAAGGTCGGTCTTCTTTAGCACGTTTAGGAATTGTTGTTCATTCAACAGCATCAGTTTTCGAACCTGGTTGGGATGGCAACGCAGTACTGGAGCTTGGTAATTTAGGCCGTATGGCAGTGGCACTAACTCCTGGAATGAGAATTTGCGCCATGACATTTGAGCAACTTTCAAGTACTGCCGACGTGCCATATAACAAAAAAAAAGGAGCCAAGTACGTTATCCAAAAAGGCCCAGAAGAAAGTAGGATCCACCAAGAGAGTAGAAAGAACGATGACTAAAGAAGCTCCCCAACCAGGAATTAGACCCTCATGGAGAACAAGCCGCACCTCGCTTGATGCGATTCATGCCTATGCAGCACCCGAAATTCATCTTCAGGGACGAGAAAATCTACGGCTTGCTCGAGAGCTTATGGTGGAGCAACGGCCGGTAATGTTTATGGGAAATCATTTAAGCAATGTCGACGCTCCAATTGTTTATTACTCATTAAATGAGCGGGGATATGCTGATATAGCAGACTCTTTAGTTTTTTTACTTGGTAGAAGATTGACAAAAGAGCGTTTGCCTGCATTTTTAACGCATGCATTTCCAACAATTCCTGTATGGCCCAGATCGCTTGTTCCCAAAGATGATGCAGAAATGAAAGAAGCAAGCGCGATGAATCACTCTGCTGGTTTAACAACGAGAAGGTTATTAAAAGGAGGAGAGAAGACAATTTTTGTTTTTCCAGAAGGAACACGTAGTAGAAGCCAAACACTCCAGGAGCCTATAATTGATGTTGGTAGGTATGTTACGGCAGTAGATGGTACAGTTGTTGTACCGGTTGGTTTATGGGGCACAGAGCAAATGTTGGCTGTTGGACAAGTTATTCCTAATAGAAGACAAAGAGTTTTTGTTAATGTAGGTAGTCCAATAGAAGTAACAGGAATAAAACCAGATAAAAGGGGATCAAGAGAGGAAAAAGACGCGCAACTAAAGGGAATGATGGATTGTATAATGGGTGAGATAGCCCAGCTTTTACCAGAAGAATATAGAGGAGTATATAAATGAAGTATCATGTAAATTTTGACATTGATTTTCGGCGTAATACCTTTGGGGGACAATATATAGTAGTTGAGGGCATTGATGGGTCTGGTAAAACAACCCAGGTCGATCATTTAGCCAAGTATTTTCAAAAGCAGGGCAAAGAGGTAGTGGTTACTGGTGAACCCCGAAAAGACAAAGGAATATTTGGTAATCTTATTCAGGAAATTTTGCTGTCCAAGAAAAAAATCCCATCTGTTGCTTTCCAATATCTATTTTCGGCCGACCGTGCAGTGCATCAAGAAGATGTGATTATCCCGGCTCTAAAAGCAGGTAAGGTTGTTCTATCTGACCGGTGCTTTTGGTCGGCAATTCCTTACGGCATTATGGATCATATGATGGGAATAAATGATGGAGACTATAGTTACGAAATGGGAAAAGTAATTCTAACAGCCCAAAGTATTTTGTCGATGTATCACCAATTCTTGTTACCAGACAAGACATTTTATTTGAATATAACACTTGATACAGCAATGAGTCGTATAGAGAAAGGGGAAAGGGAAATAGAAATTTATGAAGACAGAGAAAAACTGGCAAAAATTATGTTAGGATATCAGTGGTTAGTAAATGAGTTTCCAAAAGAAATACAGGTAGTAGATGGTGAGAAATCGGTTGATGAAGTAACAAAGGAGATTATAAAATGGTATTAGGTCCTAAAAAACTTTTACAATTAGTCAAAGATGTTAAGCTGGTAGAAAACTTGAGTGAGCGCGAGCTTACCAATCCCGAAGGTGCTGGGTTTGATTTGCGGCTGGGGGAGGTATACAAAATTTCAGGGAAAGCGTTCCTTGGGATAACAGAGCGTCATACAGCGGATATTTCCTTGGTGGCGAAATACTCAACTGAAAACATAAAACTTAAAACTCAAAAAATTACTATTAAACCAGGGGAATTTTATTTAGTAAAAACGGTTGAGTCTGTTAATATGCCACAAAATCTTACTGCTTCAATTACCCCCCGTTCCACAACCTATCGATCAGGTCTTTTTATCCGTACAGGTAATGTACCACCCGGCTATTGTGGCGGTTTGACGTTTGGCCTATCAAATGAGGGACCAGTCATAGTTGAAATAGAAATGGGAGCACGTTTTGTGCATATTCAATTTAGCGAAGTTGACGGCGGCGGCAACATGTACCGCGGCCAATGGCAGGGCGGGCGAGTAACAGCGAAGAAAAAAGAGAAACAAGTTTAAAATAATTCAGAATTCAGAATTCAGAATTCAGAATTAA
>CAZIZQ010000026.1:0-14215 GCA_964544105.1 uncultured Gammaproteobacteria bacterium
CGCAAATCCCAAAGGAGTGATCAGTTTTTTCTTGTCCCACATCACCCAAAGAAGCGTTGGAATAATTGAGGCAATCACCGGATTGGTGCCGGTAGCAAGACCCATGATAGCCGAAATAACACTAAAGTTGATAAAAAATTTCTTTTTGTCTTTAGCCGTGATGGCTAATAACAGCACAACTACCGCTAGAAAAGTGACCAGAATAAACGTCTCTATGTTCTGCGCCTGGGACCAAAACTGGTAGGAGAAGGCCAGCATGGCTGTGCCAAAAAGAGCGGCAAGAGGAAGCTTAACAACCAATAATATCAATCTATAAAGCACCACTAATGTGATCGCCGCGGTGAGAGCGGAAAAAATTTGAATCCTAAAGATCATTGACCCAAAAGGCAGGTAGGTAAAAGGATGGGCCAGCAGCAAGTAGAGCGGTTCTGGCGGATTAGGCACTCCTAACGTCACAATGGCTGATACAAACCTGCCTGCATCCAGCCAGAGCATAAAAGGAGAAGCGGTAAACAAGTACAGAATAAATGAGAAAATCCCTAAAACATAAGGGAAAAATTTGCTATATGACTTCATGTAATAATATCCTAATAAATATAACAACAAATCTCAAACTATGCAACCCTTGCTTAAAGTGCGAAACTTATGTAAAAATCATATAGGATGAAACAAACATAACTTTCTAAGAAGAAAAAATCATTACCAAGCTTTAGCCTCGCAAGGTGAGAGCTTGCGAGGCTGGGAGGTCGTGGGAGGTCGAAGATGCTCCGAGGAGTGCTAAAATAAAGAGAAGTGCTAAAATAAAATTATGGCTGCCAAAAATTCAATCAAACAATATGTTGAAAATGGTTATTACCACATCTACAACCGTGGTGTAGAAAAAAGATTAATTTTCCAAGATACCCAGGATTATGCTGTTGCGCTGTCCTATCTAAAAGAATACCTCTCGCCAAAAAATGAAAAAGAGCTTCAAGAAAGGCTCTCTAATCTAAATACGTCTTACAAAGAAAAAGATAAAATTCTTAAAGCTCTCCGCATGAACAACTTTTATGGAGAAATTACCCTGCTCGCCTATTGTTTGATGCCAAACCATTTTCACTTTTTTATCAAACAAAAAAGCGCGTTGTCTATAGACAAATTTATGCAGTCTTTTACCACCAGGTATACTATGTATTTTAATAGAAAATACAAAAGGGTCGGCGCTTTATTTCAAGCAGTTTACAAAGCAGTTTCGGTAGAAACCGAACTACAATTTATCTACCTTTCTAAATACATCCATAAACAAGCTTTAGCCTCGCAAGGTGAGAGCTTGCGAGGCTGGGAGGAAAAACAACCATGCTCTTTTTCAGACTATCTTGGGCTAAGAAAAACCAGTTGGGTAGAACCCCAAGAAGTTTTAAACTATTTTTCTAAAACCAACCCTTCCCTATCATATAAAAACTTTGTTTTGGAACAGAATAATTATGAGGCTATTCAAAATCTTATTGTAGAAGATTAGGCTGTATTATTTATTTATGGACTATCAACTACTTAAAAATTGGCAAAAAATCCCTCAGTTAAAAAATCTACTCGACCTGCATACTCCACCCAAACAACTCTACTACTGTGGCAATTTTAACCCCCAAATCTTTCAAAACTGCGTGGCCGTTGTAGGATCTAGAAAAATGACAGAATACGGAGCCCGTGTGGTCGAAAGAATCATCCCAACTTTAGTACATAACAAGCAAACAGTAGTTTCCGGTTTTATGTATGGCATCGACCAACATGCTCACAAAACTTGTGTGGAGAGTGGGGGCAAGACAATTGCAGTTTTAGGCTGGGGCATCGATACCAAACTATCTGGCACAGACTTAGCGCTAGCCAAAAAAATTATCAGTTCGGGAGGAATTCTTCTTTCCGAATGGGAATCCCAAATTGCCGCCCACTGGACATTTCCAGCCAGAAACAGAATTGTGGCAGCCCTATCTCAAGAAGTAATAGTAGTTGAAGCAGCGGAAAAAAGCGGCTCCCTCATTACCGCCACTCTGGCCACCCGGCTGAAAAGAAAACTATGGGCAGTCCCCGGACCAATCACTTCCCGCACCTCAAAGGGCACCAACAACCTAATTGCCAAAAAACTAGCCCAGATGTGGTTGGGAGAAAACATCCAAGAAAAACTAATTGATTCAAGCGACCCCATCATTGACATTCTTTATGACCAAGATCTAACTGCCGACGAACTGGCTCGAAAACTCGGGCTGCCTGTTTCAGAAATTGGCGCCAAACTTTCCCTATTTTTGCTCTCTGGCCAAATCGCGGAAAAAGGAGGAAAATATTACTTAAATCATGTTGACTAAAATCCGTTCTATTGCCAACGTTGGCCTGGAAACTGTCCCTGTTGATGTTGAAGTGGATGTGGCCTCTTTGGGCTTTCCCGGGTTTACTATTGTGGGACTAGCCAGTAAAGCAGTAGACGAAGCCCGCGAGCGGGTCAAAACAGCTATTATCAATTCAGGACTCGATTTTCCCTCCCGCAAAATCACTGTCAACCTGGCCCCTGCCGACCTTCCCAAAGACGGCGCTGCCTACGATTTGCCAATTGCCATAGGCGTACTTTTGGGAAGCAACCAAATAACCCTGCCCCAAAATCTCGACCTTAACACCACATTTTTTTACGGTGAGCTCTCCCTCGACGGAACTCTGCGCAAAACCCGTGGTATATTGCTTTTGGCTCTGTTTGCTTCAAAAAAGAGTGTGAAAAGCACAATTTTTGTGCCCTTTCCTAGCGCCCACGAAGCAAGCGCTGTTACAGGCACCCAAGTATTGCCGGTCAAAACTCTTACTCAGCTGGTCAATCATTTTCAAAAAGAGGAAATTACTGCCTTTATTCCAACTCATAATAAAACTGTGGATGATGATGCTGTTTTGGAATTTGATCTTATGGAAATTGCCGGCCAAGAACAGGCAAAACGAGCCCTTATCATCGCTGCCTCGGGCGGACACAACCTACTTATGTCCGGCCCGCCGGGAACGGGCAAAACCATGCTTTCCCAGGCCTTACCCGGCATACTGCCGCCCTTAACACAAAATGAGGCCCTGGAAGTTACCCAAATTTATTCTGTGTCCGGCCTCCTGCCGGATGGATCGTCTCTTATTACCAAACGGCCATTTCGGTCTCCCCATCATGGCACTTCCAATGCCGGCATGGTGGGAGGAGGCAGCAATCCCCTCCCGGGAGAGGTAAGTCTGGCCCACCTGGGAGTATTGTTTTTGGACGAAATGCCGGAATTCCCCAGAACCGTTTTGGAAAGTTTGCGCCAGCCCATGGAAAACGGCACGGTGGAAATTGTCCGCGTTATGGGCCACGTCAAATACCCTGCCAGTTTTACCCTCATTGCTGCTATCAATCCCTGCCCGTGCGGATACCTGGGGCACCCCAAACGGGAATGTAAATGTTCGGAAAAACAAATCACCAAATACCGCCACCGCATTTCCGGCCCCATTTTAGATAGGGTTGATCTGTTTGTGACAGTATCCACCGTTGAAACAGAAAAATTATCAATAACGTCAAAAACATCCGGCAATAATGTCTCTTCAAAAATAGCCAAACAGCAAGTCGTCAAAGTGCGCCAGATCCAAGCCAACCGTTTTAAGGATGAAAAACGAAGTCTCTACACCAATTCTCAAATGCGAAACAGCGATGTGAAAAAATACTGCCTGTTAACACCCGAGGCCGAAAACATACTAAAATTGGCCACCCAAAAGTTTGACCTTTCGGCCCGGGCATATTTCCGCCTGATTAAAGTAGCCCGCACCATTGCCGATTTAGAAAATTCAATTGATATAAAACCCGTCCACATGGCTGAAAGTTTGCAATATAGACAAGTAACATGAAACTTTTTAATAGGAAAACTGGACAACTGGCTGAAGAGATGGCTGTGCAAGCCCTCAAAGAAAAGGGCTATCAGATTCTGGAAAACAATTTCTCCAACCGCTTTGGGGAAATAGACATCATTGCCCGTGATGCTGACACATTGGTATTTGTCGAAGTTAAGGCAAAAAAGGGATTAACTTTTGGCCGACCAGAGGAAATGATAAATAAAAATAAATTAAAAAAAATTCAACGTATGGCCACAATCTATCTAAAGGGAAGAGCGGCTCTTTGCCGTATCGATGTGGTTGCCATAGTCCTCTCGCCTACCGACGACATCGCCAGTTTAAATCATTACGAAAATGTCTATTAGCCTTGCAAGGTGAGAGCTTGCGAGGCTATTTCGGTTTTGCAAACACCACCAACCGTTTCCAGGTAGTCCCCGGCGGCCAGCAGGTCTGGAGAATTAGTTGTTCTTGCTCTCCTTGATTTTTAACCAAATAGGACACATCCGCCGCGTCTAAAACTTTTGATTCTGTTACTTTGTAATTGTGGCGCCGGTTTTCAAAAAAAATCACAATATCATCCCCCACAACTAAATCTTTAATAAGATAAAACACAGCATTATACCGCCCTACATCCCAAAAATTATCAGATGAATGGGCAAAAAGATAGATGTTTCCCTTTATACCGGGAAACACTGTTCCCTTGGCATGAGCCACACCTTGGTATAAAATAGGAAGAAAGGCTTTTTCGTTGTTTGGATCAACATTAGGGAACACCTTCTGATTAGCCCCTACTTTAGGTATCAAAATACTAAATAATGGATCTTTTGGTATCAATATTTGCTCTTTGGGGCCAGTCAACACATTTCCAAAACCACCACCCTGCTGTTTTTTGAGTATTTTGCCAAGTGGGGAGGTACTGGAAGCGGGCTCTGCAACTGAAAATTCTACCCCTCGTAATTTGGCAATTTGGTACTGCGCTTCAAAATACAAGCTTGGGCCAAAAGTAAAAACAATACCAAAAATAGAAAACAGCAGCAAAAAATTACCAATGGTACGAAGAACCAAGAAACGGATTATTTGCAAATTGCTCATGTATCCCTGCCCAGAATCGAACTGGGAATCTCCCCGTTAGGAGTGGGGTGCTCTATCCAATTGAGCTACAGGGATATAATTGTATTTTAGCACAAAAGAAAGTAGAATAAAAAAGCTTCGGGGATTGGCGCAGTGGTAGCGCGCACGGTTCGGGACCGTGAGGCCGGCAGCCTAAACTAGTATGTCAAAAATTACTAACAATTCACGATTTTCACGCTACAAACACTACGCCAAAGGCGTCTATTACCACATCTACAACCGTGGCAACGGCCAACAGGATATTTTTAAATCTAAAGAAGACTACTTATTTTACATAAAGCGTCTCGAGCAGGCAATTAAAAAATATAATGTGGAGTTAATTTGTTATGTACTTATGCCAAACCATGTCCATTTGGTGGCCAAACAAAAAACCGATGTGCCAATTCACAAATTTATGTCGTCATTGCATACCAGTTACTCCATGTACTTTAACAAAAAATATACTCGGGTTGGGCATTTGTTCCAGGATCGCTTTAAACAGGTTATTGTGGACAAAGATAACCAGTTACTTTACCTTACAAAATATGTACATAGAAATCCGGTGGCAGCAGGAATCACAGAAAGGATTGCTGACTATCCCTGGAGCAGCTATCACGAGTACGTTAGGATGAATTTGCCGTGGGTGCTATGCAACAAAGATATGATTGTTGGCATTATGGGGTCTCACCCAGAAACCTTTTCTTTACAATACAGCGAATTTTGCAAAGATGAATTTACCGACAAAGAAACACCCCACATCGAAGATGTAATCTTGGATTAAATTCAAAAGGCAAAATTCAAAAGGCAAAAGTACAATTCAAAATTTAAAAGTTACTAAACTTTTGACTTTTAACTTGAAATTTTGATTTTTGACTTTTAACTTTTGATTTTCTATTTTAGCGGCGTTCTTCTTCGAGGTAAATGTAGTCGTAATCTGCCTTTTCCCAGGCAAAAATTTCGGATGGGTCAAAGATGAGCGCTTCTTCTTTACGGGCAATCTCGGCATTTTCTGATGCGTGAATAAGATTATATTGCTGGCTCATGGCAAAATCGCCGCGAATAGTGCCTGGTTCGGCCTCGCGGGCTTTGGTGATGCCAGTCATTTTCCTAATGGTTACAACACTATCTACCCCCTCCCACAACATAGCTACAATTGGATATGATTTCATGTAGGCTTTTAGCTTTGGAAAAAATGCTTTGTCTTTGTGGTGCGCATACCATTCGTCTAAAATCGCATCGGACAAAGAGATCATTTTTATGGCACTCATGCGTAGGCCCTTTTTTTCGAATCGATTGATAATCTCGCCAATAAGGCCTCGCTGTACTCCGTCTGGTTTTACTAAAACAACACTTCTTTCCATATAATTTATCCTAACAAACGCTGGAATTTTTCTCCGTCTTCAAAATCTCCAATCACTGCCAAATTCATTCCCTGTGGCACGAGATATTTTGCAGCAACTGCCAAAATATCCTCTTTTGTGACCTTATCTATTTTTACCAAAACAACATCGAGGTTGTCAATCTGCTTTTCCAAAAGCTCCTGGGATGCATAAAAACTGCCGACCGACCGGCTGTCTTCCATTTCCAAAACCAAATGCCCCTTCATATATTCTTTGGCTTTTTGCAGTTCCTCATTATGTACATCGGCCTGACCATTGGTAAGTTTTTTATATTCATCAAGTATCACAAGCACCGCTTCATCCACTCGCTTTGGATCTACCCCTGCTGTTGTTGCTAAATACCCACAGTCTTGGTATTCATCTGCACTCGTGCGGACATAGTAACCTAATCCACGTTTTTCCCGCACCTCGTGGAATAACCTACTGCTCATTCCCCCACCCAAGATTGCCGACAATACCGACAAGGCATACCTATCTTTGTGCTGTAGGGGAACTGTCCGCACCCCAAGAGCAATATGCACCTGCTCGGTTTTCTTGTGTTTAATCGAAACGTTGGGCTTGTCTTGAGCTTCAATAACCGCTTCATATGACTTTATCGGAAACTTTTTCATTCCCCCAAAGTACTTCTTCACCAGCTCCAGCGTTTTTGCAGCATCTATCCCCCCTGCCACCACAACCGTTATATTATCACTGCTGTACAAACTATCCATGTACGACACAAAACCCGCCCGCTTGGTGGTTTTTATCACATTTTTATCCCCCGATATATCCCACCCCATGGGAGTATTACCATATAACAATCGCTCAAACACATCACCAATCTTTCTGGCAGGGGTATCTTCGTACAAATTGATTTCTTCCAAAATCACTCCCCGCT
Source organism: uncultured Gammaproteobacteria bacterium (assembly GCA_964544105.1). GTDB lineage: Bacteria > Patescibacteriota > Microgenomatia > Levybacterales > UBA12049. The sequence goes on from CAZIZQ010000026.1 coordinate 7,246, forward strand.
CTTTATCGATTTCTTTCTCGTCAAACAAAGACCCCTGCAGCATGTCAGATAATATATCAAGCGACAAATCAATATGGGTGCTGGCCGACTTTATGTAATAACCGGTGGCTTCTTTACCGGTAAAAGCATTGCATTCTCCCCCAATACCATCAATTAGGGTCGAAATAGCCAGGGCCGACGGCCGTTTTTTGGTACCCTTAAACGCCATGTGTTCTAAAAAGTGGGAAATACCGCTGTTGTCTTTAGTTTCGTAGCGAGATCCGGCACCGACCATTACTAACACCGTGGCACTTTCAAACGAGGGCATAGGGATAGTCAAAACTCGGAGGCCATTCTGGAGGATAGTTTTGTGGTATTGCATAGTAGATCACAGTATATCACGGACATGTATGGCAAACAAGGTGGACTATTGGTATAACTCCTGGTGTGTTCCTAAAATAACAAAATAGGCAAGTTTTTCTTCACCTGCCTGTATCTCTTGATAAATTGCTCTGTAATTTGCGGTAATATCAATGCTTCGCAGACCTTCATAAGGCTTTCGTAAAAGATGATTATTTAGTTGTGGATTAAGAGGATTTTTACGAAAAATGCGGATTCGTTCATCAACACACTTTTAGATTCTAACATTTACTTTTTTGTATTGCCTATAAAATGCAGCATCAAAGTAAGTCTTCATGATCTTTGTGGAGCCATTCGATTGCGTCTTTGGCATTATCAAATACAGGAGAATGTTTTCCCTCTTTCAAGTTTTTTTGTGCCTTCGCGAGCGTTTTTTTAAAATACGCATTTGGTATTTCATCATCACGCGCACTAAAAGTAATTGTTTTAGTCTTAATAAACTGCCTTAACCAACCATTAAGTATCGAGCTTAAACTAAAACCCAGCTCTTTTGCTACCTCTTGAGCTTTTGTTTTGACTATTGGGTCTGTTTTAATATAAATTGCCGCAGTTTGCATAATACCAAAAGTATATACTTATTATATACCTTTGTCAAGATTTAAAATAGCCTAACAATCTAAACTACATCCGCTCCGGAGCCGAGATGCCAAGAAGGTACAGGCCGTTTTTAATAACCTGGCCTGTGGCTTGGGTTAATCCTAATCGAAATTCTTTATTGTCCGATTCCAGTATCGGGCATTTTTGGTAAAACAGATTAAACTTTTGGGCCAGGTCAAATAGATAATTACAAATCATATGCGGGGCAAACTTTTCTGCCGCCTCCGCCACAACCTCGGGAAACCGATGCAAGGTTCGAAGTAACGCAAGTTCTTCATTTTCCATTACTTTTGAGTTTTGAGTTGTTGTTTTGACTTTTGACTTTTGACTTTTGACTTTTGCGAGCACGCTCTGCGTGCGTGCGTATGTATATTGCAAATACGGCCCAGAATTCCCTTCTAAAGAAATCGATTCATCAAAGCTGAATGTTATATCTCTGCCAATCCCACCCCTAAGCAAAGCGTACTTTACCGCCCCAACAGCTACACTTTCTGCCGTATCCTTGTCCATTTCTTTATAATTCCCAACGATCCGCTGTTTTGATTCATCCAGCAACCACTCTCCTGTTATCACATCGCCTGTACGACTGCTCATTTTCCCTGTTGGCAACCTAACCATGCCATGCCCAATGTGCTTAGTTTTTAGAGCTAAATCAGGACTAATCAGGGAAAGTGCTTTTAATAAGACCTGGAAATAGGCATTGATCTCATTTCCTGTGACAATAATTGACTGATCATACGGAAAATCTTTATATTTTGTCAGCGCAAGACCCAGCTCTTTAGCTTCGTAGGTCGGCAAACCCAGCTTGTTAATAAAAACCCGGTTGTGCAAACTATATTTTTCGCCTGGAAAAATAACTGCGCCTTCACTCTCTTGGAAAATCCCGTCTTTAATATGTTTTTTTACCAATTCAAGACCGATTTTCCCTGCTTCAGATTCAAAATAGTAAGCGGTAAACTTTGTACCAAGACGTTTGTAAATAGTTTCAAAATAGTCAAGACTCCATTGCCTCCCCTTCTCATAAATCTCTTTTATTGAAGCATCTTGCTCATAAATCTTTTTATTCAGTTGGTTAATCTCTTCTTTTGCCGATCCGTCTTCCTCGTAGACCTTTGCTCCCCTTGCATACGCCTCCCCCAGTAATTTGACCTTCTCCTGTAAACTGTCATGCTGAACTTGTTTCAGCATCTTCTGGGGATCCCGAAATAAATTCGGGATGACAAGGGACAGTCCATACAACGCTTTTGCCACATGCAACCCAACATCTCCCTGATAACACACCCTCTTCACCACTGCACCCTGGCTCTCTAAAATTCGACAGAGCGATTCGCCAACAGCATTACTGTACAAATGCCCGATATGAAATTCCTTAAAAGGGTTAGGGTCTGTAAACTCCACCATTATTTTTCTTCGCCCGCCGGAGCCTTGGCGAAGGAGGGTTACTTCTTGTAATTGATCTATTAAATACTCATATGATAGATAAAAATTGATAAAACCAGGAGCGACCGATTCGATTCGACTAGTATTTGGTATTTGGTATTTAGTATTTAGTATTTCAACTATTTGTTGGGAAACTTCGAGTGGATTTTTTTTTAGTTTTTTCCCTAGGATCAAGGCTATATTCGAGGAGTAATCCCCATGGCTTTCATCTTTTGGCTCCTGAAGTGCAATCTCGACTTCTTCAAAACCCAAATCAGAAACTGCTTTTGCAAAGTTTTCAATAATCCGCTTTTTTGCATCCATACCCGCTAGTCTAGCACAACAAAACCATTCTTTCCATCACTCACAACCTCTATATCCCCAAACTCATCTGTCCTCAATGTTTTAATTTCTGATTTTTGTAATAAATCAAGTATCTCCTTGCTCGGGTGGCCGTATTTATTCTTCCCTACCGATATTATAGCCAGCTTTGGGTATAATGTCTGTATAATTTCATTATTTAGCCCAGTTTTCGAGCCATGATGCGGCACTTGTAAGACATCAATCGATGACTGTATTGCCTGTTCTAGTTCTACTGCCTGGCTGTCGCCGGTTAAAAGTAAACTAAATTTTCCATAGGATATCAATGTTTCAATCGAGGCAAATTCCGCGCTTTCCCCTATTTTTCCGCCAGGGCTGCTGCTTTGCAAAAAATCAACTGTTGGACCTACAATAGTAAACACCACGCCATCAGGAGTTTTAATGCGGTTTGGGGCAACTACAAACTTTTTTGGAATCTTTTGCTTAGCAACCAAATCCATAACAAGTCTAAAAATATCTGTATCATTATCCAGTTTTTCTGTAACAAAGTACCTCACCTTATACTCCTTAAAAACCGCGGGAAACCCGGCCATATGATCGCTATGCGGATGGGTCAACAACACAATATCAATCGTCCTGTCCCAAAACGGCATGTGATTTGATAGACATGCCAAAATCAAATCATTTGGGCCCCCATCCACCAGCATATCAAACCCTTTGGGAGTCCGAATGTATATGGCATCACCCTGCCCAACATTACAAAACACCACATGCAGCTTGTTATCAAAAAACCGCCACCATTGGTAAAAACCCAAGGAGGTGAGAAAAAAGACAACAAATATACTAATGAGACCAACTTTTTTGACCATAAAGCACTACTGCACCAAGCAGTAAATAATAACTTGCTGCCCACTGCCAGGGAAAACGGTCGAGACTAATCCCTAATCCCACACCACCAAATAGATTGACAATATACTCAAAATACCACAATAACGGTATCGAAAAGTACAAAACCAGCCTCCCCAACCATTCGGATACCATGCTTATCACCACCCCAAACCCTCCAATAACCATCAGCGGTGGGATAGTCCACAACACCAACCCATTCACAATAATAGACACAAGGGAATAAGTCCCAAAATTAGTAAGCAGAATCGGCAGGGTGGCAATTTGAGCAGCAATAGTTGTTTGGATATCTTCGGTAAGTAGTCTCGAGCTACCAAACATTGGCTTTAGCATAATTAACCCAAGTGTGGCACTAAACGATAGCTGAAAACCTATGTCGAACAAAAGAAACGGATCATACATCACCATCCCATACCCGGAAAGCAGTAACGCGTAGAGAGCAAAGTACTGTCTGCCAAAAATTTGTGCCCCAAAAGCCAAACTACCCATAATGGCAGCCCGCACAATAGAAGGCTCCAACCCCGATAACAAAGAATAAAACAAAATACTGGCAATGGCTAAAATAAGGGCTACTTGACGCCGAAACAACAAGCCAAAAACACTGCTTAAGAATCCACCGATCATAGTAACATTCATCCCCGATGCAGCAATCACATGCAGCACACCGGTGACACGAAGGTTATTAAAAAAATCTTTTGACATATCTTCTTTTATGCCAAATACTATGCCAAGCAACAAATTCGAGGCTGGAGAAGGCAATGCACGATGAAAAACACCGGTTACCTTTTGGCGAATAGATGCTGCGAGTGCCAGTACCACATTATTGTTTTTTTTAATAGCTTCGATTGTAGGAAAATAGATTGTCATAACAGTCCGTTTGTTTTCTAGCACTCGACTTTTAATAGTGCCAGAAATACGCACTGTGTCTCCATAGTGGAACTCGGGAAACCGCGGCACTACCACAATTACTCTCTGTTTTGAATCAAGAAAGATAAAAAATTGTTGGGTGTTACCCAAAATACGCGGTTCTGACAACAATGTGGTGGAAAAAACTACCTGTTGTCCATTGATATATTGTGATTGGTTATGATAGTAACTCCAGAAACGAAAGCCCAACAACACAAGAAAAATTCCAACAACGACTATGTGGAATCTATTCATGAATCTTCTCTTTTATCTTCTCAAACACACTTTTGCTGACTGCTTTTTTATTTACTAACTCATCAATACTTGTATACGGTCTGTTATCTATTATCTTTTGGGCAGTCACCGCCCCTACCCCAGGCAAACCATCCAATTCTCCAAGACTTGCAGTATTAATATTAATTTGAGTATTTACATCTCCTCCTTGATAATTTTGACTTTTGACTTTTGCATTTTGATTTTTGTCTGGTACATACACTTTTGCCCCGTCGGTCAGTTTTTGGGCCAGGTTAATATTTTTTGAAACAAACGATCTGTCGGCATTTTCTGCCAATCCTCCGGCGGCAATAAATGCATCTTTTATTCTGGCATCACCTGTTATCCTATAGACTCCAGGCTTTACGACCGCTCCTTCAACATCAACTAGTATTCCTTTAAGAGTTGCTGAAGAAGATGCAGTATAATCTTCAAAAATAATGCCCTGATCTACCCTGTTTGAAGCTAATAACGATATCAAACCTAGTACAAAGAATATCAATCCTCCGATTGCAAAAATGGCAATAAGAGGATATTTTCTGATTTTGGTAGTTACAAAAATTAGCTTTGTGAAAATTCTGTGAAAATTTTGGGCAGTTTTTGGAGGCATTGAATTAGCAAAAGAAATTATCGAGTGCTACTCACTTACCGAATAGCTTATAATCTTTCCCTCTACATAAACAATTTTTTCTATCTTTTTTCCCTCTAAATACTTTTTAACCTTCTCACTTTCCTGCGTTTTTTTCTCAACGACATTCTGAATTCTGAATTCTGAATTCTGAATTTTAATTTTGTCTCTTACTTTACCATTAATTTGCACCATAATAGTTACTTCGTCGGTCATAAGCATCTTTGGGTCATAGGACGGTAAAAGATGGATATGAATCGAATTTTTATTTTTCAAAACACCCTGCCACAGTTCCTCTGTCATATGAGGAGCAAAAGGAGCTAAAAAGAGCAAAATAGCCTCAATATGCTGTTTTGAGATTTGATTTTTATGCTTTGACATTTCATTATAGTACTCCATAATCGCAGCAATGGCTGTATTATAGTGAAGCGAAACTAAATCATCGGTAACTTTCTTTATTGTCTTATGCATTATTCTATCAAGCTCTTTCTTTCTGTCATGCCGAACTTGTTTCGGCATCTCATCCTCTGAAGAACGTGATCCTGAAACAAGTTCAGGATGACACGAAGTAACGAGTCGCCAGACTCGTTTCAAGAATCTGTACATTCCTTCTACTCCACTGTCTCTAAAATCTCCACCCTGGGAAAAAGGGCCAGAAAACATCAAATACGTTCGTACTGTATCCGAGCCATACTTTTTGATATATTCATCTGGCACCACCACATTACCTTTACTCTTACTCATTTTATGGCCGTCTTTAATAATAAGACCATGGGCATAAAATCGCGGGAAAGGTTCGTCGAAATCAATTAGCTTTAAATCTTTAAATACTTTGGTCAAAAATCGAGTGTATAGCAAGTGCAATACCGAATGCTCTGCGCCACCTATGTACATATCCACTGGCAACCAATTTTCCCCCCTGCTTTTTGTCCAGGGATTTTTTTTGTCATCTGTCGAAATGTATCGAAAGAAATACCACGAACTATCAAGAAATGTATCAGACACATCTGTTTCTCTCCTAGCTTTTCCCCCACATTTTGGACAAGTTGTGTTGTAAAACTCCGGATGATTAGCCAATGGTGCCGTGCCGGTACCCTCCGGCCGCCAATCTTGGACATCTGGTAAAAGCACTGGTAATTGCTCCTCTGGCACTGGTTGCCAGTGACATGTGTCACAGTAAATCATGGGAATTGGCGGTCCCCAGTAGCGCTGGCGGGAAATGAGCCAGTCTCTAAGATGATAGTTAACAACTTTCTTGCCTTTTGGCCTTGCAAGAAATGAGGTTTTTTCAATCGCAATTTTGTACTTCTGGGCAAATTCCCTATCTCTTTCATCAACAGATGGAACTGCCATAATTGCTCCTGTTCCATATTCCATTAAAACATAATCGGCAATCCAAATTGGAATTTTCTTTTTTGTTAATGGATTAAGACAATAATCTCCTGTAAAAACTCCTGTTTTTTCTTTTCGCCTTTCCTCATCAGTTTTATTTTCTGACAGTCTAATATAATCTATAACTTC
>CAZIZQ010000027.1:0-11974 GCA_964544105.1 uncultured Gammaproteobacteria bacterium
TGGAAATAGGCGATGCCAAAAACAATTAGTAATAGTAGAGCAAATAAGCCAAAAATAATTTTCATAGTTTTAATGTTTTTGCAAGGGCAGTTGTCGATGCATGTTGTATTCTTTGTATTACTTCAACAACTTGCGCACCAATCAGTTTTGCCTGTCTGTCTTTATGGTGTTGGTTTGTATCTCCCTTTGTTGTTGCGATTATAGTAGGTTTTAGCCTCGATAGCAAATCGTCGTAATCTTTGTCTGTGTATAATTGGGGCAAGGGAATTACATAATCAACAATTGTCAGGTTTTCAAGTATCATTGCCCGGTCTTTTTGAGTATGAATTGGGCGGTCATGTCCCTTTTTCTTGCGTATCGTATTGTCATTTTCAAGTAAAATAAAAAGCACGTCCCCTTGTTTTTTGGCTTCTTGTAAGAAAAGTACATGACCTGGGTGGAGAATATCAAAACAACCACCAGCCAAGACAATGGATTTACCTTGATCTCGTATTGTCTTTGCTATTTTAGTGGCCTCATTTATTTTTTGAATCTTTTCCATAAATTATTCTTTTGTGCCTCGTAGATATACTGCTTGCCATGGTTGGTAGTTGGAGACAAAGGTGTCGTTTATTATAACTTTTTCGTTCTGTTCTACTCGTCTAGTAAATTTTACAGTTGCCCCTTCGGCAGCATAATCGATTTGTTTGGTAGTTCCTTTGGGTAATGATGGATCATCTTGATAAAGCGGAGGTGGAGCAGAGGCCCTGTTTGTAATAACTGGTTTACTTATGGTTACATTTCTGCCGTCTTTTGTGCCGTAGAGAAAAAACGTTAATTGTTGGTTTGTTTCATTAAGACTCGGTTGTATAAGGATGTGGCTTTTTGTATCGTTGGTAAATTTTAGATCAACCGTAGGTACAAAAACAGTCGCATCAAAACCTGCAGGAGAATCCTGCTCGTAGTATCCAACTCGGTATCCATGGGCATGGCGTTCGTTAATTGGTAATCCCGCATTGAGGATGGCTCGAAAAAGAGTTGTTGATACCTGGCATACACCTCCCCCGTCGCCAAGAACGGTGCGGCCATTTTGAATAATGTATGCCTGTTTATACCCAGTATATACCGATACATCACCAAGAATTTTACTAAAAGAAAATGTTTCGTTGGGCGCAACCAAAATTCCCTTAAACTTTTCTGTTGCGGTGGTTATATTATGAATTCTATTTGGTATCGAATGTTGGAAAAGAGATGTACCCGAACCAATAAGTTCTTTTATACCAAGATTATTTACCTGGTCGGTGGTAATTTTTGGTTTGAGGATTTTTATTGGAAGATTAAATACAAATGATTCTGGTTTTCCGATTTGTAAAATAAAAGGAATACGTCCAGAAAGTGTTTGGATTAATTTCTCTTTATCGATTTCCTGTCCATCAGATGACGGGCGAAAAGTCGTAACCCTTCCATTTTCAAAGGTAAACACGGCCTCAACTGGAGCAAGAGAAACTTTTTTCATAATGCGCGTTAGTACAACTTGTAAAGTCTCATCATTAAAACGGTATGAAGGTTGGAGTTCTAGTCCATAAGTGTATGCTTGGAGAACAAGGCTGATATTTGATAAAAGGTTTTTGGATCTGCCAATGCTGTATGCCTGTTCGGCCAGAAGATTTTCGTTGTAGCCTATTTCCAGGTTGGATGCAGAGGTAGTAGCAATTGTTGTTGTGTCATATATAAATGTGAGTTTTGTATCTGCTACACGAGCATTAGCCTTAGAAAAAAATTCAACTATATATTTTTCTGTTTTTCCTCCAAAAGGTATTCCTTGGACTGTTACACCTGGAAAAATTCGATTATCGTAGTATTTCTGGAATATTATGAATGCAAAACTTATAAAGAAGAATAACCCTAAACATACCCCGGTAAAAAACCAAAAAACACTCTTTGTTATTACAACTATGATCCTCTTTTTTGAATGTTGATTTTTTTTCATTTGCCTTGTTTCTCGTCTTGGTATTATACTATATTAGTATGTTTGAAAGTACAATTTTCCAACCATCACAAAATACACAACCAGTTGGGGTAACACAGCCAATGCAAGCTCCCAAACCAGCAAAAAAAATATTCCCATTTGGTTTGGTGTTGAAAATTGCAGGGGTCTTTATTGTATGCATTATAATTTGGTTTTTGGTATCCTACTTTGTTTTATCCCTTTTTGCAAAACCAGAATCTCAAAAAGATGTAACAATTACTTATTGGGGATTATGGGAGAATGAAAATACCATGAAAGCTATTTTTGCAGATTTTGAAAAGAATAATCCTGGTGTAAAAGTTGCTTACGAAAAACAGAATAACAAGGATTACCGGGACCGTCTTAATACAAGAATAAAAAATGACACAGGCCCAGATGTATTTTTATATCATAATTCTTGGCTGCCACAAACATCATCTCTTCTTGTACCCCTTCCATCAGATGTTATTGGAAAAAATGAGTTTGAAAAATCTTTTTATCCTGTTATGGTAAAAGATCTAACAAAGAGTGGGGGGATTTATGGTATACCTTTTGGTTTTGATACCCTTTCTCTTTTTATTAATACAGAGATTTTTAAACAAGCGGGTGCAACTGCTCCAACAAACTGGGAGGATTTTGGTAAGGTGGCCCGTTTAGTTACTGTAAAAGACGAGACAGGCGCAATTAAAACAGCCGGTACAGCTCTTGGAACATTTGATAATATTACGCATGCTCCAGATATTCTCTCAATGCTTTTTGCCCAAAACGGGGTAAATTTCAAAGACACAGCTAATACTACACAAGCTATGGTAGATACGCTTGATTTTTATACATCTTTTGCAAAAGATGATGCAAAAGTGTGGGATGCAACACTTGATCCTTCGATTCTTTCCTTCGCCAAAGGAAATCTTGCAATGTATTTTGGTTACTCTTGGGACATTTTTACCATACGGGCAATTAGCCCCAGCCTATCTTTTGAGATCTTTCCTGTTCCTAATCTTCCCGGAAGAAACATTACGACTGCAAGTTATTGGGTAAGTGGCGTGTCGGTAAAAAGCAAAAACCAGAAAGAGTCGTTGGCATTGCTAAAATATCTTTCGCAAAAAGAAACTATGCAGAAATTGTTTTCGGAAGAAGCAAAAACCAGGATGTTTGGTGAATTATATCCCCGTACAGATCTTGCAGATTTGTTAAAAGATAATACTTTAATTTATCCTTTTGTTAGTCAGGGTAAAGGTGCCACTTCGTCTTTTTTTGCAAGCGATACCCATGATAATGGTCTCAATGCCCAAATGAATGGATATCTTGGAAATGCGGTGCGGGCGGTTTTGTCTGGCACTTCAGCAGAGACAGCAGTTGAGACTTTGTCAAAAGGTGTTGCCCAAGTATTACTCCAGTATGGGCAATAATATTACAGAAAGTATTCTTAAAACTCTTATATACGCGGATATCTTTGATTATCCATTGACTAAAGAAGAGATTTGGCGATTTTTTATATGCGAAAAACCAGTTAATCAAAATAGAATTGAAAAATCTCTTTTCTTCTTCGACTCAAAACATGGATATTTTTATCTTAAAAAAAGAGAGCATATCGTTGAAAAAAGAAAAATAAAAGAAAAAGAAAGTCAAAAAAAATTGCAAATTGCACAACAAATATCGTCGTTATTAAGTATTATTCCTTCTGTTTATCTTATTGGTGTAAGTGGAAATCTTTCAATGAATAATGCTGGGGGAAAAGACGATATAGATATTTTTGTTATTTCTAAGAGAGGTACGTTATGGAGTACTCGGTTATTAATTGTCCTTTTTTTAAGAATAATGGGAAAACATAGAGGGAAATTTGACAAAAATGTTGAAAATAAAATTTGCATTAATATGCTTCTTGATGAAACAGCCATTGAAATTCCATCAAATCGACGTAATTTATATACTGCTCATGAGGTAATACAAATGAAGCCACTATTTATTAGAGGCGATATGTATAGGAGATTTATTGCGGCAAATGATTGGGTTAAAAAGTTCTTGCCAAATACAACAGTATCAAGCATTAAGTATCAAGCATTAAGAGCATTAAGTATCAAGCAAGAAAGGAAACCATTATTTATTATTGAGTGGGCTGCAAAAAAGTTACAATTTTGGTACATGGGAAAAAATATAACTACAGAGGAAGTTTCTGATACAATACTTGCGTTTCATACAAGGGACTATACGAATATTGTACTTAAGAAGTATTATAAGGGGATAAAACAATATGAAAAAATATAATACTGTTGCATGTGGAGGGACATTTGACCTTTTTCACAAAGGGCATAGGGAATTTTTGCGATTTGCCCTAAAGCAAGGAGAGAAAGTACTGATTGGTATAACAAGTGATAGTTATGTTAAGAACTCAAAACTGGTTGAATCTTATGAAAAAAGAAAAGAGATGGTTGAGAAATTTTTAGAAACAGAGATTGATGTCGGCTTGTTTAAAATAGTTAAAATAGACGATGTGTATGGTCCAACGCTTGATAAAGATTTAGTAATTGATGCAATAGTTGTGACGAAAGATTCCCAAGAGGGTGCACAACACATTAACAGCATGCGAAAAGAAAGAGGTCTAATAGAAATTGATGTCAGAGTTGCGCCGTTAATTACGGGAGAAGATGGTAAAACAATTTCCTCATCTCGGATACGTCTTGGTGAAATTGATCGGGAGGGAAATTTATATATTAGCCCACAGTGGCTTTTACATACCTTGAAACTTCCGGATTCAGTTAGATTGGAGTTAAAACGACCAATAGGAACATTAGTGAAACAGTTTGATGGAAATATTCAACACCTTGATCCATCGTTAACAGTAACTGTTGGAGATGTTGTGACGAAGATGTGCAATGATAGATCGTTTCACCAGATATTTTCTATTGTTGATTTTGTTGTGCAAAGGGAGAAGCAGTATACAAATATTGGAGAGCTTGGTTTTTCGGGTTATGAAAAAGTATTATCAGTGATAAATCCTGCAGGTTTTCTTACGCCGCAACTTTTTGGGGCAGTACAAAAAGTTTTTCGAGAGAAAAACAATAAATCACGTTTTGTCATTTGTGTTGACGGCGAAGAAGATCTGGCCGTACTACCGGTGCTGCTTGTTGCTCCTTTAGGACATGTTGTGTTGTATGGTCAACCATATGAGGGTATTATACAAATTTCTGTTACAGAGGAATCAAAAAATAAAGCAAGAGACTTCGTTACCAGGTTTATAGTTAACCCATAGTATGTTTATAGAGGTTATTGACAAAGATCTCTATTTACTATACTATGCTTGTGTTTTACGTCCCTCTCTTCAATAATTGATGAGGGATTTTATTTGAAAAATATGGCAAAAGACAAAAAAATTTATTTAACAAAAGAAGGACTCGAGGAGTTAAAAAAAGAATACGACCAGCTTAATAAACAAAAACGGCCAGAAGTCTTGGAGCGTGTTTCTCAAGCCCGAAACATGGGCGATTTATCTGAAAATGCAGAATACGCTGCGGCAAGAGAGGAATTATCATTTATCGATGGAAGACTGGATGAACTAGAGGAGCTTATCCGTCAAGCAAGTATTATACATGATGTAGCAAGAAAGAGTTCAGAAGTGAAGCTGGGTTCAAAAGTTACATTACATGTTGGCGGGAAAAAAGAAGAGTTTTTGGTTGTTGGTGAGTGGGAGGCAGATCCGCAAGCGAAAAAAATTTCTCACGAGTCTCCATTAGGTAAAGCATTGCTAGGCAAGAAAAATGGTGATAAGGTAGAAGTAACAGCTCCTGCTGGAAAACTGTTGTATACAATTTTAGAAGTAAAATAAAAATGATAGTAAATGCAGAAAAACTTAAGCAAACCCCTTGAGAAAATCAATAATCATTGCAAAATTTGGCGGGACCTCGGTAAGTACAAAAAACAACATTCAGACAATTGTTGATATTGTCAAAAAGGAGCAAAAAATCCACGCTGTCATAGTTGTTGTTTCTGCATTAAGTAAGGTTACAGATTCTTTATTCTCGGCGGCCTCGGGCAATAAAGATTCGATACCCCTTATAAAAGAAAAACATTACAATTTAATTACTGATCTTTGGCAGGATCAGGAAATAAGAAATAGATTATTTGCATATGTTGATCAGTGCCTTTCTGAAGTTTCGGGTATTTGTAAAGAGAGAGTAATTGATAAGAAATTACTTGATAAGATTGTTTCATTTGGGGAAATCATGTCGTCAAAAATTATTGCAACCTACCTTTCCAGTGTTGGAGTGGCAGCAGAAGCTATTGTTGCCTCACAAGTTATTGTTACAGATAATCGTTTTGGATCTGCAGAATTTTTGCCTGTTGAGACAAAACGCAATGCAGAAAAAATATTATTTCCTTTTGTTGATAAGCATATTGTGCCAGTTGTTACTGGGTTTATCGGAGCAACGGAGAACGGTGAAGTAACGACTCTTGGTAGAGGTGGATCGGATTATTCCGCCTCTATTATCGGGTTTGCGGTCGGTGCACAAGAAGTTCAAATATGGACAGATGTTGATGGTGTTTTTACCGCTGACCCGCGTATTGTAAAGACAGCGCGTTCAATACCGGAAATTTCTTTTCAGGAGGCATCTGAAATGGCATTTTTGGGGGCAAAGGTTTTACATCCCCGCACTATGCGGCCAGCAGCAAAAGCAGGTATCCCAGTACGTGTTTTAAATACATTTAACCCAAGTAACAGCGGGACAAGTATAGTAAAAAAAGATGAAAGAAAAAGCAGAATTACGGCAATTACTTTTAAGAGAAGGGTGGTACTTATGACGATTAAAGCAGAGCAGATGTTTATGACAACCGGATTTTTAGCAAAAATATTTGATATTTTTCGAGAGGCAAATATCTCTCTTGATTTGGTAAGTGTGTCCGAGGTGACTGTATCGTTGACTCTAGATCCGGTAGACAATTTGCAGGGCGTGATTAAAAAAATAGAGCAATTTGCCCGAGTAGTAATTGATGAGGAAGCAGCTGTTGTTTCAGTTATTGGGGAACATATTGGCAGATATTCTCATGCCGTTCGGGATGTTTTTTCGATTCTAGATAAAAAGAATATACGGGTTAAAATGATTTCCTTTAGCGCGCAAAACCGCAATATCAGTTGTGTTATTAAGGATGCCAGATGGGAGGATGCTGTACATGCGCTTCATGATGGACTATTATTAGAAGGGAAGATATGAAAATAGCGCTTATTGGATATGGAAACATGGGTCAGGAGATTGATCGTTTGGTGCAAGAAGAAAAAAAACATAGCGTTGTTTCTGTAAGCTATAAAATTCAAAAAGAACCACTAGATATTAATGGTATTAAAAAAGCAGATGTTGCCATTGATTTTACCGCACCAGATATTGTTATTCAAAACATTCAAAAAGTGTCAAGCCTGGGGATTCCTATAGTTATTGGTACAACCGGTTGGTATGACAAACTTTCTGACGTTGAAAAAATAGTTAAAAAAGCGAAAATTGGATTGATTTTCGGAAAGAACTTTTCTGTTGGGGCAAATATCTTTTTCCAGGTTGTTGGGTTTGCATCAAAACTATTTTTCCAGTACAAAAGTTATGATGTTGCAGGTTTTGAAATGCATCATACCGGTAAAAAAGATAGTCCAAGCGGAACTGCCAAAAAGATTGCTGCAGTTATTATGGAAAATTTTCCTAAGAAAAAAACGCTCGAGACAGGCAGACTGGATAGACAAATTCGTGAAGATGAGTTACACTTTGCATCGGTTAGGGCAGGGCGCAACTTTGGGTATCATGAAGTAATTTTCGACAGTCCTGCTGACGAAGTAAAACTGTCTCATACTGCTCATGGGAGAAGAGGATTTGCCCAAGGGGCAGTACTTGCTGCAAAATATATACAAAATAAAAAGGGAGTGTTTTCATTTGAGGAGTTATTTATGAAAGGACTTATACAATGAAAAAATTACAAGGTGCAATAACAGCAATTGTAACACCGTTTACAAAAACAGGAGCAGTAGATACTTTAGCTTTAAAAAAACTTGTACAGTTTCAACTTACTAGTGGAATTTCCGGTATTGTCCCATGTGGATCAACTGGTGAGGCAATGACTCTTAATCTTAAAGAGTATGCGTTGGTTATAGAAACAGTTGTAGGAGAAGTAAAAAAGAAAGTACCGGTTATTGCAGGGGCGGGAAACAACGATACTATAAAAGCAATCGAATTTTCAAAAATTGCCAAAAAAGCAGGAGCAGATATGCTTTTGCATGTCAGTCCTTATTATAATAAACCAACTCCAAGTGGATTGTTGGCTCACTATAAAGCAATTGCCGATGCTGTAAATCTTCCAATTATTTTATATAACGTTCCGGGAAGAACAGGTTCTAATGTTACTGCCTCTACAGTATTAGATATTGCCAAAAAAGTCACGCAAATCGTTGGAGTGAAAGAAGCATCAGGAAATTTAGGACAGATGATGGAAATTGTTAAAGGTGCGCCATCATATTTTTCGGTATTGTCCGGAGATGACGTATTAACTTTACCGCTTATTAGTGTTGGGGGAGATGGGTGTATTTCGGTTGTGGCAAACGAAGTGCCAAAAGAATTTTCCGATATGGTACGCTTTGCTTTGAATGGAGATTTTGAACAAGCAAAAAAACTTCATTATCAACTTCTTGATTTAATGAATGTTAACTTTGTTGAATCAAACCCGATTCCGGTCAAAGCAGCCCTTGCAATAATAGGAAAAATAAAAGAAGTGTATCGTTTGCCGCTGACAAAAATAAGCGATAAAAATAAAGAAGTTGTGGCAAATGTATTAAGAGAAGGAGGGTTTATTAAATAATGAGTAAAATTCCTGTTGGAATTTTGGGGGCAACCGGTATGGTTGGGCAACGACTAATTACACTTCTCGCAAACCATCCATGGTTTACAGTCGTTTGCGTTGCGGCGTCTCCTTCGTCTGCTGGGAAAAAATATAAAGATGCAGTTGGAAACCGTTGGGTAATGGATGAAAAGATTCCCCAAAACATTGCACATCTTACTGTTTTGGCAGTTGAAAACGATAAAGAAAAAATTGCAAAGCAGGTATCTTTAGTATTCTGTGCATTGGATATGGAAAAAGACCAGATTAAAAGTATCGAAAACGCATTTGCCTCTTTAGGTGTGGCTGTTGTTTCTAATAATTCGGCTCATCGCTGGACACAAGACGTACCAATGATTATTCCGGAAATTAATGCAGATCATTTGTCGCTTATCTCTACACAGCAAAAAAATCACGGATGGAATAAGGGTTTTATTGTGGTTAAGCCAAATTGTTCAATTCAATCTTATGTTCCATTACTAACGCCACTTATGGAATTTGGTATTACAAAAGTTGCTGTAACGACACTTCAGGCGGTGTCTGGAGCTGGAAAAACACTTGCGGGTTGGCCGGAAATGCAGGAAAACGTTATTCCTTACATTGGTGGCGAGGAAGAAAAAAGTGAAAAAGAGCCAATGAAGATTTGGGGAAAAGTCGAAAATGGGACTATCAGTATTGCTAAAGAACCGGAAATTACCGCCACCTGTATTCGTGTTCCAGTTAACGATGGACACATGGCATCGGTGTTTGTTTCTTTTACAAAAAAACCAACTCGAGAAGAAATTTTATCTGCCTGGAAATCATTTGATCCACTCAAAAATCTCGACCTTCCTTTTGCTCCACATCCTTTTATTACAGTATTTGAAGAAGATAATAGGCCACAAACTCATCTGGATCGTATGATTGGGCAGGGTATGGGAATTAGTGTTGGAAGACTTAGAGATGACACAGTTTTTGATTATAAATTTGTTGCTCTCTCCCACAATACTCTCCGTGGTGCAGCAGGTGGCGCAGTCCTCACAGCAGAGTTGCTCAAGGTAAAAGGGCTGATTAAGTAACATGGCAACAATCAATAGTAATTACGACAAATTGGGAGGAGGGTACTTGTTTTCCGAAATCGCACGGCGTACAAAGGTGTTTCAGGAGAATCATCCTGGTATTTCTCTTTTGCGTCTTGGGATTGGGAATACTACCGAAGCTTTAACACCAGCTATTATTGCTGGATTAAAAAACGGGGTTGCAAAACTCGCGGATCCAAAAACGTACACGGGGTATGGGGATGAGCAGGGAGATATTAGGTTACGGCAGGCATTTGTTGATTGGTACAAAAAAAGAGGCATACAACTTGCAACATCAGAAGTTTTTATTAGTGATGGCGCAAAATCAGACAGTGCCAACATTCAATCTATTTTTGGGCAAAATTGTATTGTGGCAATTTCGGATCCTGCCTATCCGGTATATGTAGACACAGCAATTATTGGGGGACGAAAAGTGGTATATATGCCGGCAACAGAGGAAAATGGTTTTATTCCCCAATTACCAAAAGGCATTGTGGATATTATTTATATTTGCAGCCCAAATAATCCAACCGGTGCTGTGACTACAAAAAAACAACTACAAGTATTTGTTGATTATGCCAAAAAACACAAGGCGGTTATTATTTTTGACGCTGCGTATTCAGAGTATATTACCGATAAAAGTTTGCCAAAAAGTATTTACGAAATTCCATATGCAAAGACCTGCGCAATAGAAATAAATAGTTTTTCTAAATGGGCAGGATTTACCGGAGTGCGTTTGGGCTGGACAGTTGTGCCAGTAGATGTGGTTGTCCAAAATTCAGAAAAAGGAAAAGTAAATAGTTTGTGGAACCGACGGCAAATAACCATGTTTAACGGCGCGTCCAATATTGTTCAAGAAGGAGGATTAGCGGTGTTGTCCTCAAAAGGGCAAAAAGAATCGAAAGAATTAATTAGTTATTATATGGAAAATGCAGCAATTATTAAAAAAGGGCTAGAAAAAATAGGGCTTACTGTATATGGTGGAGAAAACGCCCCATATATCTGGTTAAAAGTTCCTAATGGATTAAACTCCTGGGAGTTTTTTGACAAGCTTCTTAGCGAAGCTCATGTTGTTGGCACTCCTGGTTCTGGTTTTGGGCCACAAGGAGAGGGATATTTTAGACTAAGCGCCTTTGGAAACAGGGAAAACATAAAAAATGCAGTAAAAAACATCCAAGAAAAACTCAAGATATGACAAAGAAGCTATTACCCTTTACAAAAGCGCAGATTGGAAAAATTATAGAGGAGTATCCGACTCCATTTCATATTTATGATGAAAAAGGCATTCGAGAAAATGCAAAGAAATTATATAAAGCCTTCAGCTGGATGAGTGGTTTTAAAAACTATTTTGCAGTCAAGGCAAATCCTAACCCGCATATAATTAAAATAGTAAAAGAAGAGGGAATGGGAGTTGATTGTAGTTCGTTAACAGAACTTATTATTGCTGAAAAACTTGGTTTCAAAGGAGAGGAAATTATGTTTTCCTCAAATGAGACACATTACCGCGAGTTTCAAAAGGCAAAAGAATTGGGGGCAATTATTAATTTAGATGATATTACTCTTTTGCCGTATCTAGAAAAGCATGTCGGATTACCAGAGGTACTTTGTTTTCGTTATAATCCTGGGCCGCTTCGCGAAGGAAATCGATTCATTGGTAATCCCAAAGAGGCAAAGTTTGGTATGACAAAACAACAATTGTTTGATGGGTATAAAATTGCGCGAGACAAAGGGATAAAACGTTTTGGATTGCATACTATGGTTGTTTCAAATGAGCTAGATCCAAAGGCTCATATTGAAACAGCAGCAATGCTTTTTGACATAGTAGTGGAATTTTCCAAAAGCCTAGGTATCCATTTTGAGTTTATAAATTTAGGTGGTGGTATTGGTATTCCGTATAAGCCAGAACAAAAAGTTGTTGATTATGTATTTTTGTCAAAAGAAATAAAGAAATTATATGAAAATAAAATTGTTGTGAATAAACTTGATCCTTTGAGAATAGTAATGGAGAATGGGAGACTTATTATTGGTCCGTATGGATATTTAGTAACTACAGTTCTTCACAAAAAGGAAATTTATAAAAATT
>CAZIZQ010000028.1:0-11495 GCA_964544105.1 uncultured Gammaproteobacteria bacterium
GCACAAAGCATAATTTTGTTCTCAATAATCCAACATACTTTGGCAAAATTTTAGTTGCAGGAAAAAATTTTGGCTGTGGCTCCAGCCGCGAACATGCCGCCTGGGCCATAAAAGATTATGGTTTCAAAGCCGTAGTCTCCAGTTTTTTTGCTGATATTTTTAAAGGTAATGCTCTTAACAACAATTTACTTCCAGTACAAATAAATGAGGCGTTTTTACAAAAACTCTTCAAAGCTATTGAGGATGACCCAAAAATACAGGTGGTTATTGATCTTGAAAAGCAAACAATTGCTTACAATACTTACAAACAACATTTTGATCTTAACCCCCACAAAAAAATGTGCCTCATGTATGGTTACAATGATATTGATTATTTGTTGTCACTAAAAAGCAATATTGAATCGTTCGAAAAATCGCCCAGAAACGACTACTCTTTAGTGCAATAGTGTCAATAGTGTCATGCTGAACTTGTTTCAGCATCTCAAACGAGAGTGGATCCCGAAATAAATTCGGGATGACAAGGATAAATTATGAAAAAACAAATTGCAGTCTTACCAGGCGATGGAGTAGGCCCAGAAGTAATTAAAGAAGCACAAAAAGTGCTCGTTGCTGTGAGTAAAAAATATCATCATAATTTTGTGTTCAAAAATGGCCTAATAGGCGCAGCAGCAATAGATAAAACAGGAAGTCCTTTACCAGACGAAACACTTGATCTTTGTAGATCATCTGATGCTATTTTATTTGGCGCAATTGGTGATCCAAAATACGACAATGACCCTGGCGCTAGGGTTCGACCGGAACAAGGCCTCTTAAAACTTCGAAAGTCTCTTGGACTCTACGCCAATGTCCGTCCAATCCGAGTGTTTGAAAAATTAAAAACAAAATCTCCTTTGAGGGAGAAAATTTTAGAAAATGTTGATTTTGTAGTTATACGAGAACTAATTGGCGGAATATATTTTGGAGAAAGAGGAAGAACAGATAATGGAACAAAAGCCTTTGACACAAGCACATATACGAAAGATGAAATAACACGAGTATCTATATTTGCCTTCGAGCTAGCAAGAAAGCGAAATAAAAAAATAACGGTCGTTGATAAAGCCAATGTATTAGAAACTTCTAGACTTTGGAGAGAAACAGTAGGGGAGTTGGCAAAAAATTATCCTGATATTCAGGTTGACTATATGTTTGTTGATAACGCTGCCATGCAAATAATTAAAAAACCAAGTAGTTTCGATGTAATTTTAACCGAAAACATGTTTGGCGATATTTTAACAGACGAGGCATCGGTAATCACTGGTTCAATTGGCATGCTTCCATCAGCCTCGATAGGTGAAAAAACCTCGCTCTACGAACCAATCCACGGCTCGTACCCAAAAGCCAAAGGCACTAATACCGCAAACCCAATCGGCACAATTTTATCCGCCGCCATGATGCTGGAATATAGTTTTGGATTAACAAAAGAGGCAAAAGCTATACAAAACGCAGTTGAAAAAGCAGTTGAGGCAGGCTTTGGAACAAAAGATATCTCCAAAAATTCTCTCTCCACTTCCGAAATGGGAAACAAAATAGCCTCCATTGTTTAATATTGTACCGTTTCGCGAAGCTATTCCGATCCCGGATCGGTAAAATTTTGAAGACAAACAATAACATTTTGTTCGTAAGATTGTCTTTATTTTCTTCTTTTGCTACAATGGACTAACTTTTTGGGCTCATAGCTCAGTTGGTTAGAGCGTTACATTGACATTGTAAAGGTCAGAGGTTCGACTCCTCTTGGGCCCACCAGAATAATTATGACACGAGAAGAAGCGTATACACTCCTTACTAAATACCTTACTAACAAAAACCTTATTAAACATTCTTTAGCGTGCGAGGTGGCCATGCGAGTTCTTGCACCACGATTTGATGGAGATCCAAATGAATGGGCGATAACAGGACTTTTGCACGACATTGACTATGAAGTTGCCCAGAAAGAAAACCTGCTAGACAAACACGGCATACTTCTTTTTGAACGAAAAGAAATTGATCTTCCAGAAAACATTGCTTACTCTATTAAAGCGCACAATTACCACGGCACAAATGTTCAACCAAAAAGCAAAATGGACTGGGCAATTGTCTGTGTCGACCGACTCACCGGGCTTATTGTTGCTGCAGCACTCGTTTTGCCTGCCTCGCCGAACGCAAGTCAAGGCGGGCCAGACAAAAAAATAGCAAACCTTACTGCCGAATCGGTACTGAAACGCTTTAAAGAAAAATCTTTTGCCAAAGGAGCAAGTCGGGAATCGATCCAACTTTGCGAAGAAAAACTAGGTATTCCACTTACGGAATTTATAGACACAACCCTCAAATCTATGCAGTCAATCAGTGACCCACTTGGATTGTAAAAAGACACAGTTGACACCCACGAAATTCCTTTTGCTATACTAATTACTCTATGAAAAAAGCAAAAACAAGTTCTCAAAACGAAAACCTCACAGACATCCTTAAGCTACTCACAAAACGAATAGAAGAATCCACTGTTGACATTCATCGTATGAAACTTGATGTAGGAATGATTAGTCTAAAATTCCGTGGTATCGAAACAAATATTGGCATAATCAAATCAGATATAGAAAAACTACGAGACGAATTAAGTGAAACAGAAAGCAGGTTAAATAAAAGAATTACCATTGTTGGCGACCTAATTACAGTTGAACTTGGCAAGAAAATTCAAGCTCATGCAAAAAGACTCTCTCGATTAGAAACAACCGCAAGCGCCAATTGACAAGAATAATTTTGTTTGTTATGATCACCTTAATGAATAAAAATCAAATCATTGCAATTACAATTACCCTTCTCTAAGGGGTTGTTTTTGCATTTTGCACACAACCCCGCAAAGCGGGGTTTTTTATTTGTATTTATGAATACTGTTACTATTAAAACAATAGTAGAAGCATCCAAACGTCTCAATGGTGTTGCCAAAAACACACCACTGCAGCATGCAAAAAGACTCTCCGAGCTTTTTAAGGCTAATATCTATGTTAAACGCGAAGATCTCCAGCGGGTGCGATCATATAAAATTCGGGGCTCTTACAATCTGATGAAATCCCTACTGGAAAAAGAAAAAGTAAATGGTGTTGTCTGCGCCAGCGCAGGTAACCATGCCCAAGGAGTAGCTTACAGCGCTGCAGAGCTAAAAATTCATGCAACAATCTTTATGCCAGTTAAAACACCGCTGCAGAAAATAAACCGAGTAAAGCAATTTGGAGGTAGCTGGATAGATGTCCGTTTGGTCGGCAATACCTATGACGAAAGTTACAAAGAAGCAGTAAAGTATTGCAAAAATAAGAAAGCAACCTTGGTCCATCCCTTTGATGATCCTCGTGTTATATCTGGAGCAGGAACCATTGCCAAAGAAATTTATGATGAGCTAGGTCAAAATATTGACTATATAATTTGTACAATTGGTGGCGGTGGATTAATTTCCGGAGTGGGAACATATCTTACTCAAAAAATAAAAAAATTAAAGGTGATAGGAACAGAGCCAAAAGGAGCACCAAGTATGTACGAGGCATTAAAAAAAGGAAAAGTTATTACACTCGATAGTATCGATACGTTTGTCGATGGGGCTGCGGTAAAAACCGTAGGACAAAAAACATTTGATATTGCAAAAACTGTAGTAAGCGAAATTATTTTAGTCCCAGAAGGCAAAGTTTGTACTACCATGATTGATCTTTATCAAAACGAGGGGATTGTCGCAGAGCCAGCAGGCGCGCTTTCAATCTCTGCTCTTGATTTTATCGCACAAAAAATAAAAGGAAAAACTGTTGTTTGCATTTTAAGCGGCGGCAACAACGACATTTTAAGGTACCCAGAAATTATGGAGAGAAGTTTACTATACCTTGGTAGAAAACATTACTTTCTTATTGAGTTTGCACAAAAACCTGGACAGCTGCGACAGTTTGTGGACAAGGCGCTTGGTCCAACTGATGATATCGTACGCTTTGAGTACATTAAGAAAAGCGCCAAAGAGACAGGACCGGCCCTAGTTGGCATCGAGCAGGAAAAAAAGAAAGATTTTGACTTGCTCCTGCATCGAATGGACGAACTTGGTATGACATATAAGGTGATAACCCCCAATGATCTTCTCTATAACTATCTTATTTAAGCTATATGCAAAAGCAGGACATTTTTGCTATAGTACAAATTATGGATAATAAAAAAAATCTAAAAGACCACAAACAAATAGGACAAGAACAAGAATTATTTTTTACTAATGAAATAGCTCCTGGGGCTCCTTTTTGGTTACCTCGCGGTATGATTATCTTTAAACAACTTGAGAAATATATTAGAGAGTTAACAGAAAATGCAGGCTATTTAGAAACCTCTACTCCGATTATGGTGAAATCCGCAATTTTCAAGCAATCAGGCCACTGGGAAAAATTTGGCGCACATAATATGTATAATTTACAACTATCAGATGAGAATGATGATTATAAACCAGTTAATTATTCCCTCAAACCCATGAACTGCCCTGAATCAACTATTATTTATAGATTCAGACCCAGATCATACAGAGAATTACCATTAAGACTGTCAGAAATTGGCAGGCTTCATAGAAGAGAAAAATCAGGGGAAGTAAACGGACTACTAAGAGTCAGACAGTTAACTATGGATGATGCACATATTTATGTGCAAGAAGATCAAATTTTTGATGAGGTTTCCAATATTCTAGATATGATGGTACACTTCTACAAAAGCTTTGGGTTTGAGTATGAATTTCGATTTGCAACCAGACCGGAAACCAGAGCGGGAAATGACAAGATGTGGGACAAAGCTGAAAATGCATTATACCAAGCTTTAAAAAGAAAAAAAATTAAAGCAGGAGACAAGATGGGGGATGGTGCGTTTTATGGACCAAAAATAGACTTGCACATTAAAGATTCCCAAGGAAGAGAATGGCAACTTGCTACTGTTCAGCTAGACTTTCATCAGCCTGAAGCTTTCAAATTGGAATATATAGATAAAAACGGTAAACCGCAAAGACCAGTAATGATACATAGGGCTATCTTTGGTTCGTTTGAAAGATTTGTCGGCATTCTAACCGAACATTACCAAGGGAAATTCCCTGTGTGGTTATCACCCGTACAACTTACACTTATCCCTATTGCCGACAGACACGCAGAATATGCAAAAACACTCGCAGCGAAACTAAAAGAGGCAGGTATTAGAGTTGAAGTAGACCATCGCCAAGAAACCCTGCAGGCCAAAATCCGCAACACCACTTTACAAAAAGTACCCTATATGGGTATAATAGGGGATAAAGAAACGAAAAACCCGGAAGAGTTTCTTTTTTCTGTAAGAACAAGGGGTGGAGAAAACGTAGGATCTCTTTCACTTACAAACTTTTTACAAAGGGTAATACAAGAAATTGATACGAAGGTTTAAAAAGCAAAGTCAACAACAACGGTTCTACCGAACGAATGATCGCATTTTTGCAACCAGTCTTCGTGTGTTAGACAGCGAAGGAAAGCAAATTGGCGTTTTTTCTCGTTTTGAAGCACTGCAAAAGGCTAGAGAAATTGGGCTTGATCTAGTCGAGGTTGCGCCAAACGCACAACCGGTTGTTGCAAAAATTATTGATTTTAAAAAATTTTTGTACCAAGAAGCTAAAAAGAAAAAAGAGGAAAAGAAAAAAGCAAAAGTATCTGAAACAAAAGAAGTCCGGCTTGGACCATTTATGAACGACCATGATCTTGAGGTCATGGTAAAAAGAGCACACGGCTTTTTAACAGACGGGGACAAAGTTCGATTAGTTGTAAGATTTGTCGGCAGACAAATTACCCATCCGGAATTTGGACACGGGATAACAAAAAAAGCAATTGATAAATTGCAAGATGTTTCGAAAGTAGAAAAAGTATCACGGCTTGAGGGCAAAAATTTAATTACCATTTTGTCGCCGGAGAAAAAACATGAAACAAAAAACAAGGAAATCAGCGCAAAAACGCTTTAAAATAACAAAAAAGGGGAAAGTCCTCTTTTCTCACCAGTACACCGGGCATCTCATGCGAAAGAAAAGTGCCAGGAGAAAACGCAGACAAAAAGAACCAGGACAACTAACTGGAGCTTTTGCAAAAAGAATCAAACACATACTAATATAATATGAGAGTAAAACGAGGTATTGTATCCAGACGAAAACATAACAAACTTCATGACCTTACCAAGGGATATCGAGGGACAAAAAGTAAGCTGATAAAAGTCGCTAAGGAAGCTGCACTTCATGCCGGCGCGTACGCCTTTCACGGC
This sequence comes from uncultured Gammaproteobacteria bacterium, assembly GCA_964544105.1. Classification (GTDB taxonomy): domain Bacteria; phylum Patescibacteriota; class Microgenomatia; order Levybacterales; family UBA12049. The sequence continues at coordinate 6,283 of CAZIZQ010000028.1, forward strand.
AGAAAACTTCGCAAACGAGATATGCGATCTCTTTGGATAACTCGTATCGGCGAGGCAGCCAAGCAACAGGATATTTCCTACAGTGTTTTAATGAACAAGTTAAAAAAGACTAATATCCTGCTTGACAGAAAAATTCTATCCGATCTTATCGTTAATGACCTTACTGCATTTAAACACGTTGTTGACTCAGTAAAGAGTATCTGATAAGATCGATACATAATGAAACAATTAAACATTAGAAAAATTACTTTTTGGTTTTATTTTACATCCCTCTAAACGGGGTTATTTGCGTGTTGCAAATATAACCCCGCTAGCGGGGTTTTTTTTATGAAAAAAATTATTATTGCCGGCCCATGCGCAGCAGAAACAAAAGAACAAATTCTTCTATCTGCATATGAAGCTAAAAAAAGAAATATCGATTTTTTGCGGGTAAGCCTGTGGAAACCCCGTACCAAACCTGGGTTTGACGGCTTGGGAGAAAAAGGCATTGAGTTGCTGGTAAAAGTGGCAAAAATGGGGGTTAATCCTTCCACCGAAGTTATTATTCCCGAACACGCAGAAAAAGTGGCAAAAGCCGTTTTGTCTGCAACTCCAAATGGAAAAGTCCTTATTTGGATAGGCGCCAGAAACCAAAATCACTATATTCAGCAGGAGATTGCCCGAAGCATAGCAAAAGAAAAACGGGTAACGTTAATGGTAAAAAACCAACCGTGGCCAAGTATTGACCACTGGGAAGGCATTATCGAACATGTATTGCACGGAGGGATAAACAAAAAAAATCTCTTGGTATGTCATCGCGGCTTTAGCCCCAACGGCCATCCAAACCCAAATGGGTATAGAAATGTGCCAGATTACCAAACTTCACAAAAAATAAAACAAAAGTATGGACTACCAATGATTTTTGACCCCTCCCACACAGGTGGCAGTGTTGAAAATGTATTTCGTATTATCAAAGAAACTAAAAAACACGACATGGACGGGCTTATTGTCGAAGTCCATCCAGATCCAAAACATGCAAAAACCGATGCCAAACAACAACTAACATGGAAGGAGTTTGACAAACTGATACATACTTGGAAGACATGACCACCTCGGATGGTGGCGAGGCAACGACCTCGACTCCTCCGAGGTGAAAGAACCATGAAAAAAGCATATACCATAACAACAAAAGAAACAACAATAATAGTTGTAGAAAATAATGCAATCGAAGGAATCGATAGTATTATTGCGGAAAAAAATTACTCTGCATTTTTAATAATTACCGATCAAACAACACATCGGCTTTTTGCAGAAAAAATAACAAAAGCCATAAAACCACTGAAAAAACCAATTGAATTTCATATATTGCCAGAGGGCGAAGACAGTAAATCAATCCAGCAGCTTTTTCGGGTGCTCGAGCATCTAATCGAAAAAAACTTCGATCGGAAAAGCGCGATTATCGCGCTTGGCGGGGGCGTTATAGGTGATATTGCCACAACCGCCTCGGGGACATTTTTACGAGGAATTGATTGTATTCAAATTCCAACAACATTACTTTCACAAGTAGATGCGGCAATCGGAGGAAAAGGAGCAGTAAACTTAAGACAGTATAAAAATGTTATTGGTGTTATTAAACAACCAAAATATATTATTATCGACCCAGAAATTTTACAAACTCTTCCAGAAAATCAAATTAGAAACGGCATGGGGGAGGTAATAAAATATGCAATAAGTCTTGATAAAAATCTTTTTTCACAACTAGAAAAAAGTAATAAACCATTATCCTTACTATTTTCTGAAATTATTGATAGGTGTGTAAAAATAAAAATGGAAATTGTTACCAAAGACCCATACGACGAAAAAACAGGAACACGGCAACTACTTAATTTTGGCCATACACTTGGCCACGCAATAGAACTATCTACACACATCCCACACGGACAAGCTGTGAGTATTGGCATGGCATTTGCAACAAGAGTAAGTGAAAAATTAGATATGATTAGTGGTAATTCACGGGAGAATATTTTTAGATTACTCAAAAAATATCATCTCCCAGTATCGCTAGATAATAAAAATGTAACGAAAAACATGATTCTTGAAATGATGAAAAAAGATAAAAAAGCAGTCGACGGACTACCAACATTTGTATTACTTGAAAAAATTGGAAAAGCAAAAACCGGATGCAGAGTTCCAAAAAACATTATCGAAGAAACACTGGAGGAAATATTTGTATGAAAATTTTAGTGCTCAATGGCCCAAATCTTAATAATTTAGGCAAAAGAAAAAAAGAGTTTTATGGAACTAAAACACTTGATGAAATTAGTACTATATTAAAAATAATTGCATCAAAAAATAATTGCGAATTATTATTTTTCCAATCAAATCACGAAGGAAATCTTATTGACTTTACTCAAGAAAATGCAAAAAACGCAGACGGCATTCTTATTAATCCCGGCGCATTAACTCATTATGGGTATTCATTTCGTGATGCACTTGTTGATACACAACTTCCTATTGTCGAAGTACATCTTTCGAATATTTTAGAACGAGAAGATTTTCGGAAAACTGATGTCTTAGACGGAATTGTCGTTGCACGAGTAATGGGGAAAAAAGAAAAAAGTTATGAAGAAGGATTAGAAAAATTAATTTCATATATTAAAAATGGACATTAAAATCTATCCATCAAAAGTCTCAGGAACTGTTGTCGCGCCGCCATCAAAAAGCATTACTCACCGAAGCGTTATTGCTGCTGCATTGGCAGAAGGAACTTCTGTAATAAAAAACGTGCTTTTATCTGATGATACAAAATACACAATTAATGCACTACAGCAACTTGGCGTCAAAATAGAACAAAATCAAACAACATTGACTACCCATGGCACTGGCGGAAAATTGACTGCACCAAAAAAACCACTATATGTAGGAAATTCCGGCTCGACTCTTCGTATGATTACTGCTGTTGCATCAATAGCCAAAGGTGAAACAATAATTACAGGCGTTAAGCGGCTGCAGCAGCGCCCAATGCAGGATTTACTTAATGCCCTAAAACAAATCAAGACAGGTGAGATTACAATTGACGGATCAAAAAGTTCACAGTATATTTCTGCCCTTCTACTTATTGCGCCTTTTGCAAAAGAGTCACTTATAATAATAGATGGGGCTCTTCGATCAAAACCTTATGTCCTATTAACTCTTGATGTAATGAAATCTTTCGGCGTTTCTTTCCACCTTAGAGGTGGAAACATATTGACACCTTTGGAAAGTAACCAAAAATACAAAGCCAGAGAATATACAGTTGAGGGAGATTATTCTTCTGCCTCATATTTTTTTGCCGCAGCTGCAGTAACGGGTGGCAAAGTTACTGTCTCTAATCTAAACAAAAAATCTGCTCAGGGGGACAAGAATTTTCTTAACCTCCTACAAAAAATAGGAAGCACTATTGATATGAATGATTATCCAGATATTGTCCAAACACTGGCCATTGTCGCAGCCTTTACCAAAAGAGAAACTGTTATTAAAAATATTGGACACTTAAGAGATAAAGAAACAGACCGCATTACTGCAACTTCTAATGAGCTGCAAAAAATGGGTATAAAAGTAAAAACTATAAAAGACACACTTATTATCCAGGGCGGGCAGCCAAAAGGAGCAGTAATTGATACATATAACGATCATAGAATGGCAATGGCTTTTGCAATTGCAGCACTAAATGCTAAAGGAGAAACTGTAATTAAAAATGCAGAAGTGGTAAATAAATCCTACCCAAATTTTTGGAAAGATTTAAAAAAGATCGGAGTAAAAATAGAAGAATTATGAATATTGTATTAATTGGCATGAGGGGGGCAGGTAAAACAACTGTTGCAAAACTGCTATCAACAAAACTACAAAAGGAAGTTTTAGAAACAGACGATCTTGTCTCGCGAAAAGCCGGCATGAGTATTACGGAAATTGTTGCAACAAAAGGATGGTATTATTTTCGTGACTTAGAATCAGAAGTAATTAGCGATGTTTCAAAAACTGATAACATTATTATTTCTTGCGGTGGGGGAGTTGTGGTGCGACCAAAAAATATAGACCTGCTAAAACAAAACGGAAAAATTTTTTGGCTACAAGTTAGTGTTACGACACTTCTTACAAGAATCGGTCACGACCAAAACCGGCCATCCATCACCGGCAAGCCGCAAAAAGAAGATATGGAAGAAACACTTAAAAACCGATATGATCTATACAAAAATGCGGCTGACTTTATTATTGGTACAGAAAAAAAAACACCAAAACAAATAGTTGATACCATTTCGCAGCTACAATTCCAATACGGGATCGGAATAGCTTCGCGAAACGGTACAAAACTTTGCTGCATAATTGGGGATCCGGTAGAACATTCACTTTCGCCTGCCATGCATAATGCCGCATACAAAGCGCTTGGGCTAAATTTTGCTTACCTGGCATTTCGGGTAACTGATGTAAAAAATGCCATTGCAGGAATTAGAGCCCTTGGGATAAAAGGAGTAAGTGTTACTGCGCCACATAAAATTTCGGTCATGCAGTATTTGGACACAATAGACGAAACTGCAAAAAAAATTGGCGCTGTAAATACTATTGTTAACACTAATGGAAAACTAACAGGTTATAACACAGACTCCCAGGGGGCAATCATGGCACTGAAGGAAAAAACAACTCTACCTGGAAAACGCGTTGTTATTCTTGGAGCGGGCGGCGCAGCCCGGGCAATCACCTTTGGACTTGATAAAAAGGATACATCTGTTTTTACTGTTAACAGAACAACACAAAAAGAAAAAGTTTTAGCAGAAATTAAAAACAGCGATATACTCATTAACGCTACTCCTATTGGTATGCATCCAAGAGCAGAAGAATCGTTAATACCAAAAGAATACTTACATAAAAACCTGACTGTTTTCGATGTTGTCTATAACCCCAAAGAAACAAAATTACTAAAAGATGCCAGAAGTGCGGGATGTACAACTATCTATGGTTATAAAATGCTCTTATACCAGGCCGTATCACAATTTCAACTCTTTACAGGTGAAATTGCACCAGTTAGTATAATGGAAAAGGAATTACTTAAAAATTTATGAACAAACTAAGATTTTTAACAGCAGGTGAATCACATGGCCCGGCAGAAGTAGCAATACTAGAAGGGGTGCCCGCCGGACTTTCTATTTCGACCGAAGATATTAACATTGATTTACAAAAACGGGCACATGACTTTGGGC
>CAZIZQ010000029.1:0-1269 GCA_964544105.1 uncultured Gammaproteobacteria bacterium
CTATATTATTGCCCCAAGCGAAACAAGTTCTAATTTGGCTCGTTATGACGGCATTCGATATGGCAACAAACGAGATAGTTTTGGCGGTGAAGCAAAACGACGAATTATGATTGGCACTTATGCCCTATCTGCAGGTTATTATGATGCTTATTATAAAAAAGCCATGCAGGTAAGAACACTCATTAAAAACGACTTTGAAAAAGCCTTTGAGAAATGTGATCTAATTATTTCACCTGTTTCCCCAACCCCCCCCTTCAAAATTGGCGAAAAGGCAGACGACCCGCTGCAAATGTATTTGGTCGATATATACACCGTGCTAATAAATCTTGCCGGTGTTCCCTCCCTGGCACTTCCATGCGGGTTTTCGAAAAATAACTTACCAATTGGCATGCAGGTTATTGGTCCGCAGTTCTCGGAAGAAAAACTATTAAATGTAGGTTATCAGTACGAGCAAAATACAAAGTGGCATAAACAAAAACCAAACTTATGAAATACACACCTGTTATCGGGTTTGAAGTACATGTAGAGCTTAAAACAAGATCAAAAATGTTTTGTGGATGCTCTGCCGATTATTTTGGCCAAAAACCAAATACCCAAACTTGTCCTGTTTGTCTTGGACTTCCAGGCGCTTTGCCAGTCCCAAATAAAAAAGCAATTGAGTGGTGTGTGATGATCGGCATGGCCTTAAATTGTGAGATTCCCCTATTTTCCAAGTTTGACCGCAAAAATTATTTTTATCCAGATTTAGCAAAAGGGTACCAGATTTCGCAGTACGACCAGCCCTTCTGCCTGAATGGGTCAATCAAACTCAAAAATGGCAAAACGATTGGTATTACACGTATTCATATGGAAGAAGATACAGCCAAACTTATGCATGAAGGAAAAGATAGTTTGGTCGATTTTAATAGAAGTGGAGTACCACTGGTGGAAATTGTTACCGAGCCGGATTTTGATAATACCCAAGATGTCAAAGAATATTTGCAAAAGTTACAACAAATTGTAAGGTATTTGGGCGTTGCCAATGCAGACATGGAAAAGGGTGATATGCGCTTGGAGCCAAACATTTCACTTCGTCCTTGTCATCCTGAACTCGTTTCAGGATCTACCGAGATGCCGAAACAAGTTCGGCATGACAAATGGGAATTACCAAAGTACAAAGTTGAGGTAAAAAATATTAACTCATTTAAGTTTGTTGAAAAAGCGATTAATTTTGAAATCGATAGACAAGCAAAAATTTTAGATGAAGGAAAAACACCAATACAGGAAACC
>CAZIZQ010000029.1:1279-11373 GCA_964544105.1 uncultured Gammaproteobacteria bacterium
TGAAAAAAAGCAAATCACCTACTCTCAACGCACAAAAGAAGAGGCAAACGAATATCGATATTTCCCCGAACCCGATATTCCACCTCTAAGGTGGAACAACAAATCATCAATCCGCCAGCTGGCGGATCAAATGCCGGAATTACCAGACGAAAAACTAAACAGATTTATGAAAGAATATTCTCTGACAGAATATGACGCGGAAATTTTAACCCGAGAACGATCACTGGCAGATTATTTTGAAGAATCGGTTCGAGTTTCAACTCTTCAACCTAAATCCATTGCCAATTACATCATAAATAAAAAAGTAAACATTGAAGAAACGCTTCCAGCACAACTGGTTAAACAAATTATTCAATCAACCCAAACTGCAACAATAGACGATGAAACATTAGGAAAAATTATTGATGAGGTAATGGCCGAAAACCAAAAAGCAGTTTCGGACTACAAAAACGGCAAAGAAGGTGTCATAATGTTTTTGGTAGGACAAGTTATAAAGAAAATAGGAAAAAAAGTAGATACAAAAATAGTAATAGATACTATAAAAAAGAAAATATAGGAGAAAAAATGGAACAAAGAGAAACACCCCAACAATCAAGAACCGGTATAAGGGAGACTATTAAAAAGTTTAAACCAAAAATAGACGAGGCAGGAGATGTGCTTACATCACATGGGCTCCCTCCAGATACTCCTAAATTTATACAAATAAGACGTGGAGTAGCAAAAACCCTTTACAAAAGAGACGAAAAAGTAATAATAGATCCTCTAACAGGCGCGCTTAGTCGTGCTGAGTTTATGAGGAAGTTAAATGATGAAACGGTTAGAATGAGAAGACATGGTAAACCATCAACGCTAGTATTTTGGGATCTTAATGATTTAAAAAAAATAAACGACACATTAGGACATGCAGCTGGTGATGCAAAGCTGGTGGAATTCGCAACGATTTTGCAAAAAGATGGTCGAGGTGTTGATTCATTAGGCAGACTTGGCGGGGACGAATTTCTCAGTCTCTTACCAGAAACAAATGCGGAAGGAGCGATGGTGCTATGGAATAGAGTAAACACCATATTTCGAGAAAGAGGAATAAATGTAAGTGCAGGTATAGCCGAAATAGACCTAAACGATCCACAATTTTCAATAACAAAGGCAGATGAAGCAATGTACAAAGCAAAAGGAGCATCAAAAATAACAAGCGTTAATGCCGTAGTAACACATCGTTCATAACAGATATGACCGACTTTGTACATCTTCACAACCACAGCGAGTATTCGCTTCTTGACGGGTTATCTAAAATTAAACCCATGGTTGAACATGCCAAAAAACTTGGCATGAAAGCTTTAGCTATAACCGACCATGGTAACATGTATGGCACCATAAAATTTTATAAAACCTGCCTTGACGCCGGTATAAAACCAATTATCGGCTGCGAAATTTATGTTGCCAAACGAAAACTTACCGACAAAGAAGCAGGGGTAGACAACGATTACAACCACTTAATTTTGCTTGCAAAAAACAACACCGGCTACAAAAATCTTATTAAGATAGTATCTGTTTCTAATCTTGAGGGTTTTTACTACAAACCTAGAACCGATCTTGATTTACTAGCAAAATATAGCGAAGGCCTTATTTGTCTTTCTGCCTGTGTCAACGGATATATTTCCGACCCGCTCCTGCACAACGAGGAAACTGTGGCAATAGATCGCATGAAAAAACTCCAGGAAATCTATGGAGAGGAAAATTTCTACTTGGAACTCCAAAAACACATAAACATCCCACCCCAAGATCCTTTGAATGAAAAACTAATCGAACTTTCCCGAAAATATGGTGTACCCGTTGTTGCTACAAATGACAACCACTACACTAATAAAGACGACGCGGAAGCCCAGGAAATCTTACTTTGCATCCAAACCCAAACAACCATCGAAAACAAAGAAAGAAAACTCTCGATGATCGGCTCCCCAGACTTTTATATAAAGTCCCAAGAAGAGATGGAAAGTCTTTTTGCACAAATTCCAGAAAGCATTACCAATACCGTCAAAATTGCCGATATGTGTAATGTTGAGATAACCCTTGGCAAATGGATAATGCCAAAGTTTTCTCCGCCCAACAACGAACCGACAGATACCTATCTAAAAACCTTGGTAAACGTTGGACTAAAGACCCACTATAAAGAAATCACCAAAGAAATTACCGACCGCGTTGACTACGAATTATCTATTATTCTAAAAAAAAGCTATGAAACATATTTTTTAATTGTGGCCGACTTTGTCAATTGGGCAAAAAGTAACGGTATTTCGGTTGGCCCAGGCCGTGGATCTGCCGCAGGATCAGTTGTATCATACGCTTTAGGCATTACCGACGTTGACCCTTTCTTTTTCAAACTCCCATTCGAACGTTTTCTCAACCCATACCGACCATCTGCGCCAGATATCGACTTGGACTTTACCGACACCCGCCGGGACGAAGTTATTGCTTATGTTACCCAAAAATACGGGGACGATAAAGTTGCCCAAATTATCACTTTTGGCACTATGGAAGCTCGGGGCGCGGTTAGGGACACTGGACGTGCACTTGGTATGCCCTATGCCGCCCCCGACAGGATTTCTAAAATGATCCCTCCCGGTTGGCAGGGCCATGCCATGACCATCGAATCAGCCCTCCAACAAAGCCCAGACCTAAAACGAGCCTACGACACCGAAGCAGATACTCGACGCCTGCTTGATGTTGCCAAAAAATTAGAAGGTGTTGCCCGTCATGCATCAATTCATGCTGCAGGTGTTGTGATTGCCGACAAACCCCTTACCGAATACGCGCCTTTGCAACGGGAAACAAACGGAGACAAAATTGTTACCCAATACGACATGTACACCATTGGCGAAGACGGCGTGGGTTTGTTGAAAATGGACTTTTTGGGACTACGAAATTTAACCATTATCGAAGAAACGTTGCGGTTTCTTAAAGAAAACCGCAATATCCATATAGATGTATCAAAAGCCCCTGTTGACGACGTAAAAACATACCAGCTTTTAGCAAGTGGAGAAACAACCGGTATTTTCCAGCTTGAATCCTCTGGCATGAGACGCTATATAAAAGAACTAAAACCAACCACAATTTTTGACCTGATGGCTATGGTTGCTCTGTATCGACCAGGTCCAATGCAAAACATTCCCGAGTTTATTGCCAGAAAACACGACCCAAAAAAAATATCATTCCCCGACCCACGGCTCAAAGAAATACTGTCACAGTCCTACGGTATTTTAACCTATCAAGACGACGTTTTACTTACCACCATGGCCATAGCAGGATACACCTGGCTTGATGCTGATAAATTCCGTAAAGCCATGGGTAAAAAAATTCCGTCCGAAATGAAAAAACAAAAAGAGATATTTTTAAAAGGTGTTGTGGCAAATGGACTAACACAAAAAAAGGCAGAGGAAATTTACGAGTTGATTGCTCCTTTTGCCGGTTATGGATTTAATAAAGCTCACGCTGCCTGCTATGCCACAATTGCTTTTAGGACAGGCTACTTAAAAGCGCATTATCCGGTTGAATTTATGACGGCAGTTCTCACGGCAGAAAGTCGAGGCACCACCGGCCCGACAAAAAACGCAAAAATTGCCGAAGGAGTTGCCGAATGCCGACGGCTTAATATTACCATACTGCCGCCGGACATAAACAAATCCGATAACGAATTTAGCATCGAAGACAATACTAAAATCCGCTTTGGGCTTTCTGCCATTAAAAATGTCGGTGAGGCAGCAATCGAGACTATTCTTGACGCGCGCAAAAACGGTGATTTTACCACAATCGATGATTTCTGCAGCCGGGTTGATTTACAAAAAGTAAATAAAAAAACCTTGGAAAGCCTTATTAAAGCAGGAACGCTTGATGCATTTGGAGAACGGGCAACTTTGCTTATTCGTATTCCAGAAATTACCAATAAATCTGTAAAAAAGAAAAAGGAAATAGAACACGGCCAAGGGTCTCTTTTTGGCAGCGATGATCCCATTATCGAAGAATATACTGTGTCACAAAACTCCCCCGCTATTGAAGATTTTTCTACTATGGAAAAATTATCTTTTGAAAAAGAGCTCCTGGGATTTTATTTAACATCTCATCCACAAATGGATAATTTACTGCGTCTGCAAAAAATTATCTCACACGAACTCGATATTGTAACAGACGAAAAGGACGGCACAAAAGTAAAAGTAGGAGGCATTATCGAAGCTGTTCGACGTATTTTTACCAAAAAAACTGGGAGCGAAATGGCATTTCTTGTGGTGGCAAACGAAAAAGGCATTACCATTGACTGCGTTGTTTTTCCAAGAACATTCGAAATGTATAAATCTCTTCTTAATAAAGAAACTGTTGTGATAATTGAGGGGAAAATTGATGCAAAAAACGAAAAACCAACAATTATTGTAGACGCTATTCAACTGCTCTCTTGACTTGTTTTTGGGTTGATTGGTACAATAGAAAAAATAAAATTATGTCTGCATTCGCCCCAGAAATTATTACTGAAATTGCCGGCTTTCCCATAACTAACACCCTTATCGACACACTCCTTATCGATGGAATTCTGCTTGGAATAGTCTATAGTGCTACTAAAAAAATAAAACTAATACCAAATACTATGCAAAACATCGCCGAAAGCGTAATCGAACCTATGTACAACATGGTCGAATCGATTGCCGGAAAAAGGGTTTTTCACATTTTCCCTTATTTTATGACATTCTTCCTTTTTATTCTTTTTGCCAACTGGAGCGGGCTTATTCCAGGGGTCGGCACTTTTGGATTTTTCGAAAGCCATGAAGGCAAAAAAACACTTATTCCTCTTTTTCGTGGTACAACAAGCGATGTAAATACCACATTTGCCCTGGCAATTATATCGGCAATTGCTACCCATATCTTAAGCATTCGCTTAACCGGTATTAAGGATTATGTAAGCCGTTTTTTTTCGTTTAATCCTTTGTATTTGTTTATTGGTGTTTTAGAAATGGTTTCAGAAGTAACAAAAGTGGTCTCGCTTTCTTTCCGACTTTTTGGTAATATATTTGCAGGTGAGGTTGTTTTACTAACAGTATCGGGAATATTCGCATTTTTATTTCCTATCCCTTTTATGATGTTAGAAATAATCGTTGGTGTTGTTCAGGCATTAGTTTTCTCGATGCTAACATTTGTCTTTATGGCCATTCTGACAACCCCTCATCACGTAAAGGAGGTGAATCATAAATAATATGGAATTTAGTATTAGCGGTGGTCTTATTATTGCGCTTGGAGGCATTGGGCCAGCTATAGCCGTTGGACTCATTGGAGCAAAAGCAATGGAAGCAATTGGGAGAAACCCCGAAGGATCTGGTAAAATTCTTCCGGCAATGCTTTTGGCAATGGCATTTGCTGAAGCTATTGCAATTTACTCACTTATTCTTGCTTTCTCAAAATAAGAGTGAAAAAAATGTATGGAAATTATTAAAAATTTTGGATTTGATCCGAAGCTTTTTGCATCACAAATTGTAAATTTTTTGCTTATTCTTTTTGTCATGCGCAAGTTTTTCTACAAACCAATTCTTGAAATGCTGCATAAAAGACAAAAACTAATTGCTGAAGGTGTAGAAAAAGCAAAACAAGCACAGGAGCTTTTTGAAAAAACAGCGGAAAAAGAAAAAATAATTTTAAAAAAGGCCCAGGAAGAAGCCAAAAAAATGCTGGCTGAAGTGAAAGAACAACGAACAGTACTACTCAAAACAGCCGAAACAGACGCCAAAAAACAAGCTGAATTGATCATGAAAGAAGCGCGAGACCATATTACCTTCGAGGCAAAAGAAACTGAAAAACGCTTGGCAAAACACATTGCGGAGTTGTCTATTTCTATTCTTCAAAAATCACTCGTTGGTGTTTTTTCAAAAAGAGAACAGGATGTAATTCTAAAAAACGCGCTAACCCAGGTAAAAAAACAATCAAACTAATATGGAAAAAGTAATTGCAAATCTGGTTACTGCCAGTTATACAAACAACAACCTAGATTTTGAGAGAGTCCAAAAAATTGCGGGATTTCTAAACAGAAAACTACTAAAAGCATATATTACCGCGTTAAAACGCTACGAAAAAAAGATCACAGTCTACGTTGATCTCCCACAAGACGCAGAAATGTCAGAAAAAAAAGAAATACAAGCTCTTTTCCCCAAGAAAAAAATCCTTTATAATACTAACCCGGCACTGTTGGCAGGAATACGCATAACAGATAACGATATTCTGTACGAATTAAGCATGAAGGATTCGCTTGACAAAATATTAGCAGCAATCGAACAAAACTATGATTAATAGCGACGATATTATCAAACAACTCGAAAAAAGGTTAGGCGAATTTTCCAGTGACCCAAAAGTACAAAATGTTGGAACAGTTGTCACAAATAACGATGGTGTTATAACGGCAAGCGGCCTGTCTCTTGTCCAAATGGGCGAAATTGTTGCCTTTGACAAAGATACCTTTGGTGTTGTGTTAAACCTTAATGAAAATACGGTGTCTATTATTGCCCTTGGTCCAAGTAATCATATTAAAGAAGGAGACACGGTCAAACGGACAGAAAAACTATTGAGTATTACGGTTTCAGAAAGCTTACTCGGACGGGTTGTCAACCCGCTTGGTGTCCCTCTCGACAACAAACCGGCAATTAAAAAAGGAAAGCCCATGCCGCTGGAGAGAATCGCGGCAGGGGTAATAGAGCGAAAACCTGTTGACACACCGCTCAAAACCGGCATTAAAGCAATCGACGCCATGATCCCAATTGGACGGGGTCAACGCGAACTTATTATTGGCGACCGTGGTTTGGGTAAAACTGCCATTGCCATAGACACTATTATTAATCAAAGGCAAGCAGGAGTTGTTTGTATCTACGTTGCCATAGGCCAAAAACAAAGCACAGTTGCCCAAATTATTGGTAAACTGCAAGACGTTGGAGCAATGGATTATACCATTATTGTGGCTGCAAACTCGGCCGACCCCGCAGCCCTTCAATACCTGGCTCCCTTTGCAGGGGTAACCATTGCCGAATACTTTATGGAAAAAGGCCAAGACGTGTTAATTGTGTACGACGACCTTACCAAGCATGCCTGGGCATACCGACAGATTTCCCTAGTGCTGCGTCGTCCAGCCGGACGCGAGGCCTATCCTGGGGATATTTTTTATCTCCATAGCCGCCTGCTCGAGCGGGCTGTGCAACTAAACGACAAAAATGGCGGAGGTTCAATAACCGCCCTCCCTATTATAGAAACCCAGGCGGGAGACATTTCGGCATACATTCCAACCAATGTCATTTCCATTACTGACGGGCAAATTTTCTTGCAAGGTGATTTATTCAACATTGGTATTAGACCTGCTATTAATGTCGGTAATTCTGTTTCCCGTGTGGGTGGAGCCGCGCAAACCGGAAGCATGAAGTCGGTTGCCGGTAAAATTAGGCTTGACCTGGCCCAATACCGATCTTTAGAAGCTTTTGCGCAATTTGGCAGCGACCTGGATGCGACAACCACCAAACAGCTCGAGCGAGGCAAACGAATGGTCGAACTATTAAAACAGCCGCAATATCAGCCATTAACCGAAGAATTAGAAGTAGTAACCCTTTGGGCAATAACAAATGGATATGTAGACGATGTACCGGTTGAATCGTGCCAGAAATTCGAAAAAGAATTGCACGCTTATGTATCCAGGAAACCAAAAGTAATCAAAGCCATAAGGACAGGAAAGAAAATTGATGAGGAAACAGGAAAACTGCTCAAAAAAACAATTGAGGAATTTAAGAAAGGATTCAGTGCGTAATGGCTAGTCTACAACTATTAAAAAGGCGAATAACAGCATCGCAAAATGTATCAAAAACTACCCGCGCCATGCAAATGATTGCCGCATCAAAAATGAAACGGGCCCAAGATGCAGCCCTTTCAGCCAGACCATATGTTGAAAAACTAACTGTTATGACCCAAAATGTAGGAAAAAAAGTAGACAGCACATTCACCCACCCATATATAACCCAAAATAATGTTAGTGGTAAAACCCTTGTTATTGTTTTGTCTCCCGATAAGGGCCTCTGTGGCGGGCTTATTACCAACCTAGTTCGGGAATTCTTTAACTTTACAAAAGAAGAAAAATCCTACTATATGATCTTGGGCAAAAAAATGGAAGCAAAAGTAGCAACAATCCGAAACTCGGTTATTGCCTCATTCCCTTTTGGTACCACCTTACCAACATTCGACATGGTCTACCCAATTATCCGTATTATCGACGAATACTACCTTGGAAAAAAAGCCGATACAGTCAAAATTATTACCACAAAGTTTACAAGCATCTTTTCCCAGGTTCCAAATGTTACCCAACTACTTCCTCTAACAATCCCAGAAACAACCACAACCTCTGTTGCCCTCTTTGAGCCAAACGTCCAAACCATGCTTCCTCCGCTTCTTAAACACTATGTCGAAATGACTGTCTACCAACAATTGCTCGAAAGTTTTGTATCCGAACAAGCAGCCCGAATGATTGCCATGCAGAATGCAACCACCAATGCCCGTGATATAATAAGCGAATTAAAACTTGAGTATAATAAGACTAGACAAGCCAAAATCACCAGTGAAATTTTAGATATTACAGGAGGAATAGTAGCAAATGGCTAAAACAACAGAAGGTATTGTAATTGGTGTCTCGGGACCAGTTGTGAATGTGTATTTCAAAGAATCTCTCCCTGCTATTTACGAAGCACTTATAATTACACTTCCAAATAAAACAGAAGTTGTCCTGGAAGTCCAATTCTCAACCGGCGATAACGAAGTCAAAGCACTGGCTTTTGGCTCAACAGATGGAATTGCTCGAGGCATGAAGACTGTTGCAACAGGTAAACCAATCCAGGTGCCAACCGGAGAAAAAACACTGGGCAGAATATTTAATGTTTTAGGTGATGCAATCGACGGTAAATCATTCAAAAATGATGGTGTTACTTACGATTCAATCCACAAATCCCCCCCCGCCCTTTCCGACCAAGAAACCAAGCCTCATGTTTTAGAAACCGGCATTAAAGTTGTTGATCTGATTGCGCCATTTACTAAGGGCGGAAAAATTGCGGTTTTCGGAGGCGCGGGGGTCGGTAAAACAGTTATTGTTAAAGAGCTTATCCGAAACATCGCCATGGTGCACAAGGGCCATTCGGTTTTTGCAGGCGTGGGAGAGCGTACCCGAGAAGGAACAGACCTGTGGCTCGAAATGCTCGAAGCTAAAGTTATGGACAAAACCGTTATGGTGTACGGACAAATGAACGAACCTCCAGCCAACAGACTCCGAGTTGCTTTAACTGCTCTTACCATGGCAGAGTACTTCCGCGACAAAAAAAAGGAAGACGTATTATTGTTTATTGATAATGTTTTCCGTTTTGCCCAAGCAGGATCGGAAGTATCGGCGCTTTTGGGCCGCATGCCATCGGCTGTTGGATACCAACCAACACTTGCCACCGAAATTGGAAGTTTACAAGAACGAATTACCTCAACTAAAAAAGGCTCAATCACCTCTGTCCAGGCAGTGTATGTGCCGGCAGACGATTACACCGATCCTGCACCGGCAACTATTTTTTCGCATTTAGACGCTACAATCACACTTGAACGTTCTATTGCCGAGCAAGGTATTTATCCAGCAGTCGATCCACTTACATCAACATCTAGAATTTTAGATCCAAATGTGGTGGGACAAAAACATTATGATGTGGCCCGTGGCGTCCAAAAAGTACTACAACGATACAAAGATTTACAGGATATTATTGCTATTTTAGGAATTGATGAATTATCCGATGAAGATAAATTAATTGTCGCCCGAGCCCGAAAGATACAACGGTTCTTAAGCCAACCAATGTTTGTGGCTGAAGTCTTTACCGGCAGTCCTGGAAAATATGTCAAAATCGAAGATACTGTTGAAGGTTTTGCCCAAATTTTGGAGGGGAAACACGATAGCGTACCAGAGCAAGCATTCTACATGGTTGGCAGTATTGACGAAGTAGTCAAAAGCAAAAAATAAATGAAGCTACAGGTCGAAATCATCACCCCCGAGAAAATTGTTTATCAAAAAG
>CAZIZQ010000030.1:0-11204 GCA_964544105.1 uncultured Gammaproteobacteria bacterium
AGATTCTCCCCTTCTCGGTTTTTTGTAATTCTTTTTCATCATAATCCCACAAATAACTGCTCATAATTGATATTATACACTATAGCAAAACACTGTAGTAAGAGATAAAGAGATAAAAAGATAATCAGATTGTAGCAACGGTTTCTTGACAGTCTTTCCTGGGCGTACTGGAACAACTGCTCTTTTGTTTGTTACGGGATTAACTATTTATTCCGAAAGTAATTATTTGTTTTCCAAAATAGTTTACGCTATACTCACGAAATAAGATATGGGTCTCCATGAACAATCTCCACGACCTGCTTCTACTCCAGAATCAAACAGACAAGAAGTACAATGGCCTCCACGAGAACGACTCTATTTTGAAACCGTCTACAGAGCTACAACTTCTTTAGGAGAAACAGCAGAAGAACACCTTAACAAACAATTAAATGCAGTTCTTAGAGAAGAATCCGAATTATTAGACTATGAACACAATGAACACAATCCAAACGTAGAAAAAGGATGTCAACGCGCAGCAACGAAATGGCTTACCAGTCATCCGGCTTCCGAAAATGCACATGCTATACAAAACGGTGTTTTACACGTTCCTTTTGGTATCCATGTAGCATTTCTTTTAGAAACAGGTGCTGTTGAATGGCTTAACCGGCGAGAAGAAACAAAAGCCGCGCAACTTGAGGCTTTCCAGCAAAAACGAAAAATGACAATCATTAGAAATCTTGAACCATTAGTCAGAAATCATGAAGTGGAATATACAGCGGCGCGAGAAATAGTTATGGATTTCCTGCCTCAAGTAGCAATGAGCAAAAAACGTAGAGAGGAACTTGCAAGGTTATGGAGCATAATGCTACCGAAGGAATAATTATTGTTGATTACCCAGCTTCCCCACTTCCCTCTTAAACTGTTCCCCCCGGTCTTTGTAGTTTTTAAACATATCAAAACTACTACACGCTGGAGTCAACACCACCACATCCCCCGGCTTTGCCACCTCGGCTGCTTTCTGCACAATCTCTTTCATATTCTTACATCCTTCGATGTAGCGAATAGCGTTTAGCGTATAGCGTATAGTTGATTTTATCCTACTCCATTCGAGACCAATACCAATTATTGCTTTAATATTTTTAGCTTCACTAATTACCTTTCCAAGCTCTGTAAAATCACTGCCTTTGTGCGCTCCTCCCAAAATTAAAATCTCCGGCTCTTTAAATGCCTGGATTGCCGCAATGGCAGTTTCGGGAGTGGTCGAAAACGAATCGTCATAATATTCAACTCCATTCACTTGTCCAATAAACTGCAGTCTATGTTCTAGACCGCGAAAACTGGTTAAAACAGAAACTATATTTTTTACCGATACCCCAGAAAGTACAGAAGCCATAACTGCTGCGCAGACATTCTCCAAATTATGTCCGCCCCGAAGCAACACGTCTTTCCCATCGGTAATTTTTTGTTCTTTATCGTTGTAACGCAAAAATACCCCGTTATTTTTAACATATGCACCCTGGCTAACCTCCTGCTCGCGACTGACATGAAATACTTTACCCTCCGTATGAATATCAGACTCATTACTTGCAAGATAATCTCTGTTAATGATTGAAAAATCGGTGTTTGCTTGAAATCGAATAATATTACGTTTTGCATCAACATATTCATAGACATCTTTGTGATAATCAAGATGCTCGCTTGTTATCATCAGCACAACGCCAATATGGGGGCTTTTTGTCATGTCTTGCAGTTGAAAACTAGACATTTCTAGCACTACTTTTGACCCGCCTTGCCGCGAGGCAGACTGAGGAGTAAGCTTATCCAAGAACGTAAAAGGAGGATTACCTATATTACCCCCCAGATGCACGTCAAAACCCTGCTTTTTTAGCATTTCGTAAATAAGAGCAGATGTTGTTCCCTTTCCCTTGGTGCCGGTTACGCCAATAATTGGACAGGGACAAAGATCGAAAAAAAGTTTTGTCTGCGAGGTAATAACAACGCCTTTTTTTTCTGCTTCGATAAGTTGAGGAAGACTTCTTTTAATTCCCGGACTTCTCACAATCATGTCGAACTCTTCCAGAGATCCAAGATAATCTTTATCTGCTTTCTGGTCTAATTCCGTAACATTAGCGCCATGTTTACGAAGAAATTCTGCGCTTGATACTCCCTCGACCCCCATTCCCAAAACCGCAATCTTTTTATCCTTAAAGTCGTACATATTCAATGCTTTCTGCCATTGTATCACCAAGTAATTTTTTTGCCGTATCCGCAAACTGTCCTCTATCTCCTGTGGTAAAAAATGAATATCTTGCTTTTCTTTTTGAAAACGCATTATTCCTGTCTAAAACCCGCCCCACCTGCCTGGCAATGGCACCCCCCGAATCTAATAGCAAAACATTCTTTCCAACAATCTTTTGCATCTCGTTTTTAAGAAACGGAAAATGCGAACACCCAAGAACTATAACATCGAATCCATTCCTAACCAAGAGAGACAAAGTTTTTTTTAGAATTGCCTGCAACTTTTCTCCCCCAATCTCCCCCTTCTCTACAAACGGCACCAATATGTCCAGGCCAATTCTTTTTACTTCTGCGTCTTGGGCAAATTCTTCAATAAGATTTTTCTCGTATAAACTATTTGCTGTTGTGCTGGTCGAAAAAATAGCAATTTTTTTGGTTTTTGTTTTTGCTCTGGCAGTTTTAATAACCGGCACTGCACCCACAATTGGCATATCGGGAAAATCATGCCGCAGCTTACTAAGACAAGTAACGGCTACAGTATTACAAGCAATAACAACCAATTTTACCTGTCTTTTAAGAAGAAATTGCATCAGACGTTTTGCAAGAGGGTAAATTTCTTCAGTTGGTCTTGTGCCATAGGGACAGTTTTTTGAATCGGCAATATAGATTGTTGATTCATGAGGTAATTGTTTAACAATTTCTTTCCAAATTGATAATCCCCCAACGCCTGAATCCAAAATACCAATCGGCTGGTTGTTCATAAACCGTATTATAAGTGATGTAGGCGGTTTTTACCAAAAAGGAATGGCAGTATGGGAAAAATTGCCAAGCCAGCCAAGGCAGATAACAGATAAAAGACTGGTATAATGCCTAGTCTATCGGCTATAAAACCCGCTGCGATACCGGTTATTACAGATGCCGTTGCGATAGCAATCTCACTCACTGCATATACCTTGTTGTAATGCATTTCATGCGTAACGCCAGCAAGCATGGACAACACCACCGGATTAGTGCCTCTGGTAAAAGCGCCTAAAAAAAGTGTTAGAAACAAAATTAAAAGAATCGGTGATGTCCATACCAACAATAAAAGTATTGCTGCCATACATGCCTCTGACAGAATAAAAATTCTAACATTCCCATATCTGTCAACTCCCCGCCCCAATACGGCCTTACCGCCAAGGCTTCCCAGAAAATACATCCCCATAACTAAAGCTAACTGCGAAAGCGTAATTCCTTTTGCCAAAAGCAGAAACGGCAAAAACACATTCATTGGACTACCTGCCAAAGAATCTAAAACCGCGGCAGTAAGGATAAGCAGCAACTTTTTTACCCGCAAAAGCAGCAAGGTGGTTTTGAAAAAGTCTTTGTGGCCTTCATCTGTTTCCGGTTGCTGCATTTGGTAAATGTCTCTGGCAGGAGACAAAAAACGAATAAAAACATAAGCTACAATACCAATAGCTGCCAAAAAAAGCATGGTAAAACGCCACCCCATAAACGAGGCAATAAAAAGGGCCAGAGGAGGCAAACCGAGTCTACCAATATCCCCAACCGAGGTAAAATCTCCCATCAGTTTACCTGTGTTAGTTTTTTGGGTGCTTTTGGCTACAACCGTATAGCCTACTGTATGAAACATGCCAAACCCAAAGGCACCAACGGCAAATGAGAGGGTTAAAAACACTATGTTTGGAGACAAACCCACTCCCAAAGCGCCAATGGTATAGATAAGTAGCAATGCTGCCAACATATGAAAACCCCCAACCCTAGCGGCAATAAAACCGGCAGGAATGGCAAATAAACTTCCGGCCAGGGACTGGAATGATCCTAAAAAACCAACATAGGCGTAAGGCAACAGGAGATCTTTGGCGATAAACGGCAGCATCACGACAAATGTGGTACGAAACCCATCGTTTAAGATATGCAGTAAAAAAAGCTCCCGAATAGATTTACTCACCAAAGTAGTATAACAAAACGAATCTGTGTTGCGGGGCTGGGAGTCGCGCCCAGCCTGTGAGATTATGCGATCTGTTTCTCCAATTACTTGGAGTGTCGGACTATATCATCATCCAGGCTTTTCCTGGAGCTTAGCGTGTAGTCTCTACGGTGTCTCGCCTAGGCGAGTTCCCTCGGTATTGCCCTTCAACTAGGTTCAGGATTTCACCGATATAGCTAAGTTCTCTCTCATTATTACTAATAAAAGGGCCCATTTTGAGCCTCACGTGCACTCTACACTACCCCGCGCGTATTCCTATACTAACAAAATTAAAACTATACGTCAATAGAATGTTGCGCTTAGTTATATTATAAAAATTTACTATTTGACATTGTGCAATATATAGTTGATACTTTGTATATGAGACATTCACAAATAATCAAAGAGGAAGTTATTTCCTTACGAAAGAAAGGTTTAAGCCTTGGGCAAATATATCAAGAAACACATATTCCAAAGACGACTATTAGGGGGTGGATTTCTCAGATAAAACTCACAAAAGAGCAATTATCTATTTTAAAGAAACGTACTCAAGTGGCCTTACAGCGAGGAAGAAAAAACGCACAAGAGTTACAAAAAAGTATTCGGACAAAAAAAGAGAAAGACTTGTTTCATAAAGGTAAGACTTCTATTGAAAACTTATCTTCTCGAGAGATATTTATCGCAGGAGTGGCGCTTTATTGGGCGGAGGGGTTTAAAAACAGACATGAACGACGTTTAGGTTTCTGTAATTCTGATCCAAGAATGATCAAATTTTATATATATTGGCTTGAAAAATCTCTCGGAATAACAAAAAATCAGATGGTGGCAAGATTAACGCTTAATTCTCTTTATAAAAATAGAGTGACGGATTTACAAGATTATTGGACTCGCATAACAGGTATCTCTTTGGAGCAGTTTACAAAACCGTTTTTTCAAAATTCAAAATGGAAGAAACAATACAATACAGAAAATTATCATGGAGTTTTACGAATACATGTGACGGGTAGTCTGGATTACTTATTACAGATGAGAGGTTGGATCGAAGCATTGAATCTGGTAAAATAAGCAGTAACTAGCCAGGGTAGCTCAATGGTGGAGCACAGCATTCATAACGCTGCGGTTGTGGGTCCGATCCCCACCCCTGGTACATTTCGGTAGAGATTTTAGTCGGCTTTTTTAGCTGGGATTCTATTTATTCTTACTTCCAATGGCAATTCACTAACTACATGAAATTTTGTATCCCCTTTTTCTTTAACAGAAATAATAAAGATATAATCTCCTGGTACTGTTAATCCAATCCCTGCAATTCTAAATCTTGTTCGTAGCCTTCTTAACTCTGGGGTTATTTCAGCTGGCTGTTCAAAAGATTTTAATTTTTTCCCTTTAGGGTCAATAAAATCTACAACCACCTGCGCTTTACTATATTCGTTTCTTTTTTCTTTAGTCCATAAACTCACTATTTCGTATTCAAAAGGAATAGTTATTTCTTCCGATTGACTCTCTGCTGTTTTCTGCCCAACATCAACATTAAGCTGCTCTAACACTTCGTTAAGGCTAATGTTATTATTATCAACATCTATTTGTGATCTTCTACATAAAACTGACCAAATATGCTTCATAAGTATCTCCTTTAATTTACAAGAAAAGAACGAGCTATCGATTGTGATTCTGCCTTTTGACTTGCAAAAAAATCAATAGGCAAAAACCTCAATTTATCAACAAATGGCACGTCCATATCTTTATCCCTGGAAAAATCAGTCTTATGAGTGTAATTAAGTACTCGTTCTTCCATAAATCCAAAACGAATAACTATATATGTTCCTATTGATTTAGCAATTTTATCTAAAAAGCTTAAGCTTGGTAAACGGTTGCCACCTTCCAATCGTGCAATACTTGTTTGCTTAGTTTTAATTAACTTCGCAAGTTTCTCTTGAGTTAATCCCTTCCATACCCTAGCTTCAATTACAAGCTCTGATATTTCAAACTTTAAATCACGCTTAAAATACTCCTTCTTAAACTCAGGATCTTGCATCATTTTTTCTCTATATTTTTCTAAACTAATTGTTCTTTTCATAAAAAATTTAAGATTCTTTTAACCATTTGTCTATATCTCTCGTTCGTCCAAGACCAGTTTCTATCTCTTTTTTAGGAGTACTATTACTCTTCTTTATAAAACCGTGTACTAAATAACAAATCCCACGTCTCACTATAAAGAAAATTCTATAAAATACTCTGTTAAAATCAACAATAAGTTCATACAGTTCATATCCGTGTAACTTTGCAGCTTCCCTACTCTGCAATAAGGGAATCAAACCATATCCTTTTAATCGATCTAAGCTTCTGTCAATTTTTTTTCTAGCCTTTGCCGGAGCTTCATCTAAAAACTCTCCCACATAATTTCTACCAGACGATGACAACCAATATTCTACCTCCATAAACATTTGCGACAAAAGTCAACATAACAATCTTGTTATATATTAATTTAACAAAGATGGGTTGTCAAGTAGAAATATAAAATCAGTCCTAAAAAAGCAACTTAGTCATTTTATGAAACTTATAGAAACAGAAAACTTACACTTGGGTGAATAAAATTTTCCGAGGACCCCCGAGAGATGTTAAGTAATCTGGCACTAAACAGAGTTAATATCTAGAAAAACAGCTCCCACCACTTCTGCCAATTTGGCCGTGTGTCCTTTTTTACTTCTGTCTTTACCCCAGACAAAAGTTCGATAAGCCGTTTATCAACCACCACCCTACTTTCCCCTGGCTTTTGCAAAAACAGCTTGTTACGCGCTTCTGCCTCGATAAAACCTTCGCTCTCCACTTTTCGCTGCTGTTCTACTAACTTTGCATGCTCCTGTTTTTGCTTTATTAGCTCGTTTTCCCTCTGCGCCAGCAGATCGCTCTTTTGCCACAACGAGTAGATAGATCTAACCATATTTTGCATAACAAAAAGCGAAACGATAACGATTACGAAAAAAACAAGCCTTTTCATTGTTGACTTCTGCTTCCAAGCATGATATTATAGGCTCTTATGAGCATGAAACAGATAAAATTACGCGATGCCCACAAGCAATTTGCCGAATTTTTAAAGGGTAAAAAGCACTCAAGCGCAACTATTGTAGCATACGGAAAAGATATCGATCAGCTTATTACCTTTTTGGAAGAGCTGAAAAAAAATCATATCCACGAAGTATCAAAAGAGGATCTGGATTCTTTTTTGATGCAACTGGGTAAAAATAGCTACACACCAAAGTCAATTTCTAGAAAACTTAACTCTACCCGCACATTCTACCGCTTCTTAAAGGTAAACGAGTATATTACCGACGACCCGTCTCTTTTGGTAAATCACCCCAGATACGAACTTGCCCCACCCCGCATTTTAAGCCCAATGGAATACAGAGCTCTTCGGGATGCTGCCAAAGACGATCCTCGTATGTTTGCTGTTATTGAAATACTGCTCCAAACCGGAATCCGTATTGGAGAACTTGCCAACCTTCGACTTGACGATATACAAAATGACACACTGAAAATCCTCCCTTACGAAAAACACGAAGAGCGGCTGGTGCCACTTAATCGGCCTGCCAAAGAAGCCTTAAAACGCTACCTTGCCATACGCCCGCAAAGCAAAAATGATCGCGTATTTATTACCAAATCAGGAAAACCATTCCTTATTCGAAACATTAGAACTGCTGTCGAACGCTACTTTCGCCTTGCCGAAATTAAAGGTGCAAAAGTCAATGACCTTCGCCACACCTTTGTGGCCCACCACATCAAACACGGTGTGTCTTTGGTGATGCTCTCCAAAATCTTAGGCCACAAGCGCCTCTCCACCACCGAGCGCTACCTTGATTTTGTTAAAGATGAAAAGGTCAAAGAAAACACCCAGCTCGTCGAGCTATAAACTACCTATTAAACCACTCTTCCAAAATCTTCTTGGCTATTGGGGCGGCAATGTTTGAGCCCTCTCCCGATGATTCTGCTAATACTGTCACTATTATTTGCGGATCATATGCTGGCGCCCAAAGGGTTATCCACGCATGGGGCAGAGTCTGTTCTCCCCCGTGCTGGGCAGTACCGGTTTTACAGGCAACACTTACCTTAAATTCAAAAAACGGCCACGCCACCCCCCCCGGACTACAACTCGCAACCATCCCCTGCCGTATTAAGTGAAAATTATTTTCACTTAATAACTTTTGACTTTTAACTTTTAACTTTTGACTTTTTAACAGATGGGGCTCATATAAAATTCCAGCATTAGATATTGCTTGAGTCCATACATTAACTTGAAGAGGCGTAGTTAAAAGGTATCCTTGTCCAATACCATAATGATAAGTATCTCCCAAATACCATTGCTCACCAATCACTTTTTTCTTCCACTCATCTGATGGCACCGTACCACTTGCTTCTCCAAACAGATCAATTCCTGTTTTTTTCCCGAGTCCAAACAATTCCGCACTTTCGGAAAGTTTTCCCACTCCAAGCAGCTCTGCCACTTTATAGAAAAAAATATCATTTGACCTCATTATCCCCTTAACCACATCTACCTCCCCTTCTTTACCCCCATGCTGCAAGTAGTACCAGTTACCAAAGGAAAATGCCCCGAGCTGCAATACTCCTGTATCTGTAATGGTAAAATGCTCGTCTATTTTTTTGTTTTCCAGGGCAGAGGCAGCAGTTACCAGCTTAAAGGTAGACCCGGGTGGATACGTACCCGAAATTGCCCTGTCCAAAAGCGGTTGCCCATCAGAATCCAAAAGCACTGCGTCAATAGTTTTATAGGCGCTGTCTGACGCAGACGAATACCCCTTTCCAAGGGTAAACAGGTTTGGATCAAACGAAGGCTTTGAAAGCAGAGTCAGTATTTCGCCTTTAGGAGTAGAAACAACAACTGCGCCCTTTGCAACATCGTTCATGGCCGTAAATGCAGCTCTCTGCAGCTTTGCATCAATAGTTACTGTTATATCCTTCCCGGAAATTGGGTCTTGCTCGCCAAGTCTGCGTATAATCTTTCCCATTGCATCAACTTCGACAAGCTGTTTCCCGTCAACGCCGGCAAGTGCAGTTTCGTAAAACTGCTCAATACCACTTTTGCCAATAAGATCTCCCGGCTTATATGCAGCATAAACAGGAGTGTCTAATTCTTCTTCTGTAATCTGCCCAATATATCCAATAACATGAGGCATGGCATCGGCATACGGATACTGACGAAGTTGGTCGATCTCGATATTTTTTGCCCCTTTTGCCAGAGCATTTGTCGCCTCCTCGTTTGATAGAATCGTTGTTTTTGCATTTACAACCTGCCTAAAACCGGGAATGTTAAAAACTAGAGGAGTACCATTTCTGTCAAAAATAATCCCCCTTGGCGCATGAATAACCGTTGTACGTACCCTGTTGTTTTGCGAAAGTCCACGGTAATAGCTTCCCTCAAACAGGGTTAAAAAAACCAGCCGCGATAAAAGGGCACCAATCAGAAAAAAAAGGAGCACAGGAAGAAAATACCCACGCATGGCTCTGGTTTTTTGCGTATCTCCTTCCCGATACCGTGTTGACCCAAGCTGCTCGGTGCGGATAAAATCCGAAAAAGCAAAACCTTCTACTGTTTCACGAGGCGGAAAACGAGATTTCATAAAGAGGTGTAGGCCCGGTAGGACTCGAACCTACAACCCTCAAGGTATAAGCTTGATGCTCCGCCATTGAGCTACGGGCCTGCGCACGAACATTATATCAAAGTCTTGCCCTTTGGGCTATTTCTGCTTCGACCACCGCAGCATCGCGGCCAAACTTTAGCCGGGAGAGCTCGCGGATTAACTCGGCAACTCGAGGATTTGCTGCTGCTTGTTCTTTAGATAAATCCCGGGTTAAGTCCATCGAGAAAGGCTGCACCGGCTCGGTATTGACAATGGTTTTTATATAGCAGTTAAACCGCTCAATGTTAATAAGATCCGCCTCGGTAAACGTCGGCTGAAACTCATGCTGCAAATAGTTGGCATCTGTTACGCCCACTCGGAAAGAAATAATGCTTCCCGCGTTACCAAAAATAGCATTTTTGACCTCTTCTTCCATTTGTCCGATAAACTGGTTGGCAACTGTCAGATTTAATTTATATTTTCGGGCTTCAGACAAAATTTGGGCAAAATCAGGGGTAGCAAAATTTTGAAACTCGTCAACGTACAAAAAGAAATCCCGCCTCTGCTCTTTTGGCATATCCTGCCGGGACATGGCAGCAACTAAAATTTTTGGCACCAAAATTAGACCCAAGAAATTTGAATTTTCCTCCCCTATCCTTCCTTTGGAAAGGTTCATTAAAAGAATTTTACCCTCGTCCATTACTTTCCTAAAACTAAAAGCGCTTTGTGACTGCCCAATAATGTTTCGAATCATTTTATTGGTCACAAACCGGCCGAATTTGGAGACAATGTAATCAAGCACTTCGGATTTATGAAAATCAGATGTTTGGGCAATCTGGTCTGTCCAGTACCGCCTAACAATTGGGTCCTGAACGTATGGCAAAAGCTCCTGGACAAATTTTGCATCAGTGAGTGCTCTAACAACTTCAATAAATGTTGTTCCTTTCTGGCTCATAACTGTAAGCATTGCGTTTCTTATTGCGTGTTCAAAGCGGGGGCCGATTATTCCTGTTTTATTAGGGTCATAAAGCTTATACATTAGACCAACTATTGACGAGACAACATAATGCTTTTCCTCTTCGGACTGCGCCTCAAGCATATTAAGTCCCATAGGGCGGGTTGTATCTGAAGGATCAAAAAGCACGACATCTTCCGATCTTTCTGAAGGAATAAGCTGAAGGATATCCTCAATTAGGTCTCCGTGAGGATCAATTACTCCCACGCCTTCACCACTGCCAATATCCTGAAGAATCATTTGTTTTAGAAATTCAGTTTTTCCTGTTCCGGTTTTTCCTATGATATACATATGCCGTCTCCTATCATCTGTCTGAATAAATACGTCTCTTGTCATACCCCTATACATACTTTTCCCCAAATAAAGACCTTCT
>CAZIZQ010000031.1:0-1023 GCA_964544105.1 uncultured Gammaproteobacteria bacterium
TGGTTTAGGACCATATCCCGAAAGGGTTGGAGGTTCGATTCCTCTCCGACCCACTTTGAAAACTATGAACATACAAGCGGCACAAGAAAAACAACAAGACGGCACCATAAAACTTACCATTACCATACCTCAAGCAGAGGTTAAAAAAACGTGGGAAGAAATTGTGAAGAGAGCAGCAAAAAGTGCAAAAGTTGCAGGATTCCGCAAGGGTAAAGCTCCAAAAAAGCTGGTTGAGGAAAACGTCGATACCGAAAAAATCCGAGAAGAAATACTAAAAAAACTCTTGCCTCAAGCGTACATCGAAGCAGTACGAAAACATAACATTCGACCAATCCTTAACCCAAAAATCCATGTTGAGAAAGTTGATGAAGATGCAGATTGGCAATTTATTGCCCTAACCTGCGAAGCGCCGGAAATAAATATCGGAGCATATAAAGACGCTGTCCAAAAAATAACCGCTAAATCAAAAATTATTATCCCTGGCAAAGAACCACAAGCGCCTAACTTTGACGAAATTGTTAAAGCACTCCTCGATAACGTAAACCTAACTATTCCGGCAATGCTTATCGAACACGAAGTAGACAGGCTACTGTCCCAAACCCTTGATGAGATTAAAAGCCTTGGTTTAACCCTTGAGCAATACCTAAATTCCACAAAAAAAACCGCGCAATCACTACGAGACGACTACACAAAACGTGCTCAAAACGATATAAAACTGGAGTTTGCCTTACAAAAAATTGCCGAAACAGAAAAAATTACAGTTGAGCAAAAAGAAATAGACGAAGCAATTCTAAAAGCCAAAGACGAAAACGAGCGGAAAAATCTCGAAGCAAACCGCTACATGCTTGCCTCAATACTACGCCAACAAAAGACGCTTGATTTCTTGAGGAACTTGTGATACCTTGAGGGCGAAATATGCAACAGTTGCAAAAAGCCTTAAAACCAAAAACCCAAGCGAACAGGTTTGTTGACCCCAATCCGGTTGAGGCAATTCGGTCTATTGGTAATGGCACTATACAGTCT
>CAZIZQ010000031.1:1038-11013 GCA_964544105.1 uncultured Gammaproteobacteria bacterium
CACCGATTTAGTGGGTGGGGGAATAAGTGACGTCTGGAAACAGTTTCTTGGAGGCGGTACCGAAAAAAATAAAAAACAATCAGCCGGCGACCTACAAGAAGGACAAGACCTTAATCTCTCACAAGCAAAAAAAGAAAAGAAACAAGACAATCGCGAGGCAGGCATAGACTACCGCAGGGAAATCCTCCACGGATCAGAAAGAATTACAAGTCATGAAAATCAAGCCCTTATCCAGCAAATAGAAATGATTGTTGTGGAATTAAAACGCTTGGCCTCTTCCTCAAAAGAGCTACAAATTGAATTTAAAGATGTGGTTGTAACACAAAATGTCGTTAAACCCGGAAAATATCATCAGAATTTTTTCGAATGGGTGCTTATTGTTATTCGCTCTGCCCGTATGCGGGTAGAAGATGCAGGAGCATGGCTTTTGGCCATGAAAGGGAAAAAAGGCAAGAAGCAATCACAAAACTACTGGGAAAGGTTTAAAAAAGAGGGTACAACCTTCGGCCTCTCCAACGAACGCGTCGTCTCCACCCAAACAGGGTAATATTTTCTGCTTGATTTTTATACCCCGTTTCTGTACAATTCCTTTAATGAAACAACTTTGCATTCTTACAGTCGTCCTTCTTGATCTCGCATAAGCGAGCGGGGGCCGACTGTAGAAAACACACCAACCCGCTCACAAGCGGGATTTTTTATGAAAAAAATGTCAGGTGGTCATATGCTTATGGAATCCCTCCTTATTGAAGGGGTCGATATTATTTTCGGTTATCCAGGCGGAGCAATTATGCCTGTCTATGACGCGCTTTATGACTACAGGAAAAAAATAAAACACGTGCTAGTTCGGCACGAGCAGGGTGCAACGCACGCGGCCGAGGGCTATAGCCGCATGACTGGAAAACCAGGAGTTTGTTTTGCCACATCTGGCCCAGGTGCCACCAACTTAATAACCGGCATTACCGATGCCCTAATGGACTCTATTCCCATGGTTTGCATTACAGGCCAGGTTTTACACCAACTTGTCGGTACAGACGCTTTTCAGGAAGCAGATATTATTGGCATTACAACACCAATTACCAAATGGAACTACCAAATAACTTGTGCTTCAGAAATTGGGGAAATTATTCCAAAAGCATTTGCAATTGCCTGTATGGGCAGGCCAGGCCCCGTTGTTATTGATGTTACAAAAAATGCACAGGCAGAAATTGCAGATTTTATTCATAAACCATATAAATCGCAAAAACTCTACCCCTCTTTAAACAAACAAACACAGAAACTAAAAGAAGCTGCTGACCTTCTAAACAACGCCAAACGGCCATATGTCCTTGTTGGTCATGGTGTACAAATTGCAAAGGCCGAAATCACACTTAAAAAATTTGTCGAAAAAGGCGGTTTTCCGGTTGGAGCAACCCTACATGGGTTATCCTCTTTTCCAACCAGCCATCCTCTTTATATTGGGATGCTTGGAATGCATGGAAATTATGGTTCGAACATGTTAACTAATAAAGCAGATGTGATTGTCGGTATTGGTATGAGGTTTGACGATCGGGTAACAGGCCGTGTTAAAGACTACGCAAAGGCGGCAAAAATAATCCATATCGACATCGATCCGGCAGAACACGGCAAAATTATTCAGCCTACAGTTTCTCTTATTGATGATGCAAAAGAAACACTAACAAAACTAACCCCACTTATTCAAAAAAAATCCCATGCAGACTGGCTTTCTAAATTTCGAGAATGCGATGCCATTGAATACGAAAAGGCAATCAAGCCCGAAATGGCGCCAACCACACCGCATATAAAAATGACCGAGGTTATCGATATGCTTTCAAAAACAACCAAAGGAGAAGCAATAATTGTGGCAGACGTAGGCCAGCACCAAATGATGGCTGCCCGCTATTACAAATTCCAAAAGCCAAAAAGCTTTATTACCTCCGGCGGACTTGGAACCATGGGTTTTGCCCTTCCTGCCAGTATCGGAGCAAAAATGGCCACGCCAAAACGGGAGGTTATTGCAGTAATTGGTGATGGAAGTTTTCAGATGACTATCCAAGAATTAGCTACCATTGCCCAGGAAAAACTAGCGGTTAAAATAGTGCTATTAAACAACAATTATTTAGGCATGGTTAGACAGTGGCAAGAGTTATTTTTTGACAAACGGTATTCGTTTGTTGACTTAGATAATCCAGATTTTATTACTGTGGCAAAAGGGTTTAGAATTCCAGGTATTAAGGTTATCAAACGAGGTGATCTAGAAAATGGCATAAAACAAATGCTACAGGTAAAATCTGCCTTTTTGCTGGAAGTCGAGGTAGAAAAAGAAGGAAAAGTATTCCCAATGATTGCAACCGGCGCATCGGTTGAGGAGATAAGGCTAGAATGAACACACAAACCTATACAATTATAATTGAATCCGAAAACAAACCAGGCGTATTATACCGGGTGGCTGGTATTTTTGTCCGGCGCAAGATTAATGTCGAAAGCCTGATGGTTTTTGAAACCAAAACTAAGGGCTTGTCAAAATTCACAATTGTTGCTAGTATGAATCCATACAACGCAATAAGGGTGATAGAAAACATTAGAAAAATTATCGAGGTAACCAAAGCAACATTACATGAAAAACGATAACACTATTCATGCAAAACCACTTTCCTCTGTTGTTTCTCAAATCGAGGTTTCGGCAATCAAAAGAATACAGCTTTTGGCAAACACCAAAAAAGATGTTATTAGTCTGGCGCAAGGAACCCCCTCTTTTTTTACTCCCCAACATATTAAAAAAGCCGCAATACATGCAATCAATCAAAACTTAAGCGATAAATATACCCCAGGATATGGCATAGCCCCGTTACGAGAAGCAATTGCCAAAAAAGTTACCAAACAAAATGGTATCTCTGCAAGGGCGGAAAACGTACTTGTCGGACACGGAGCAATCGAAACCAACATGGCAGCATATATGACAATCCTTGATCCAGGAGATGAAATGATTATCCTTACTCCAGACTATGCGTCCCACATCACCCAGGCAAAAATTGCCATGCATGGAGGAATTCCTGTTTCGGTACCCCTTGACGAAACTCCAAATGGCTGGGTGCTCAATCCAAAAAGATTAGAAAAAGCAGTTACCAAAAAATCAAAACTAATTCTTATCTGTAACCCCTGCAATCCAACAGGAAAAGTTTATTCCAAAGCAGAACTCAAAGAAGTAGCCAGAATTGCCGCCAAATACAATTTGTACATTGTAACCGATGAAATGTACGAAGACTTTGTCTATGACAACAAAGAACACGTCAGTATTGGCAGTTTTCCTGAAGTAAAAGATCTCACTATCTCTAGTTTTGGCGTTTCAAAATCATATGCAATGACAGGGTGGAGAATTGGTTATCTTATTGCATCGGAAAGACTTATCAATGAAATTTTCAAAATCCACGATTCTATGGTTACCTGTCCCACCGCTGTCTCCCAATATGCGGCAATTGCAGCTTTGACGGGGCCAAAAGACGAGGTTTGGGAATTTAAAAAAGAATACGAAAAGAGAAGGCAAATTTGCATGGAAGAATTAGGCAAGACTGATAAACTTGAATTTTCTGCTCCAGAAGGCGCGTATTACTTTTTTCCAAAATTCAAAAAACCGATTGATGATTTTAAACTTTGTTTTGAAATGGTGGAAAAAGCAGGTGTGGCCCTGGTCCCAGGCAGCGCCTTTGGGCAAGGTGGAGAAAGCCATATCCGCATTTCCTTCTGCTTTGGCGACGACCAGATTAGAGAAGGATTACAACGTTTTGTTTCCTATATTAACAAAAACCTCTAATTATCATATAATCCGCTTATGAAAATGAATTTTGGCGGAGTTACCGAAGAAGTTGTTACCAGAAAAGAATTTCCGCTTGCAAAGACAAAGCAAGTCCTTAAAGACGAAGTTGTTGCTGTTATTGGCTATGGCGTACAAGGGCCGGCACAAGCACTTAATCTTCGCGACAACGGCATTAATGTTATTGTAGGACAAAGAAAAGGCGGTGCCTCATATGACAAGGCCAAAAAAGACGGGTGGAAAGAAGGAAAAGATCTTTTTGATATCGAAGAAGCAGCCAGACGGGGAACAATCATTTGCTACCTCCTCTCCGATGCCGGACAAATCCAGTCGTGGCCAGTTATCAAAAAACACCTTTCAAAAGGTAAAGCCCTCTACTTTTCCCACGGCTTTGGTATAACATACAAAAAACACACTAAAATTATTCCTCCCAAAGATATTGATGTTATTTTGGTTGCTCCAAAAGGCTCGGGGCGAACTGTTCGCAAACTTTTTCTTGAAGGTAAGGGAATAAACAGCAGCTTTGCCATTTTCCAAGATGCCACCAAAAATGCTAAAAATCGAGCTCTCGCCATGGGTATAGCAGTAGGATCCGGATATTTATTTAAAACCACCTTTCAAAAAGAAGTCTATAGTGACCTAACTGGAGAACGGGGAGTCTTAATGGGTGCAATTGCCGGAATTATGGAAGCGCAGTACAATGTTTTACGTAAAAACGGCCACAGTCCATCAGAGGCATTCAACGAAACGGTCGAAGAAGCCACCCAAAGTTTAATTCCTTTGATTTCGGAAAACGGCATGGACTGGATGTATGCTAATTGCTCAACCACAGCACAACGGGGAGCGCTGGATTGGAAACCAAGATTTAGAAAAGCAGTTGAGCCTGTTTTTAAGGATTTATATAAAAAAGTAAAATCAGGCTACGAGGCAGAGGTAACTATAAAAGCAAACAGCAAGAAGAATTATAAAGTTTGGTTACAAAAAGAATTAGACCAAATAAAAAATTCCGAAATGTGGCAAACAGGAGCCACAGTCCGCAGCCTTCGACCCGAACGCCAAAAATAACGTCTTCCACCTTAGAGGTGGAACAGATACGCCACCTCGGGATTTCTTCTTGGTTGACAAAATAAGTTCAACTTTATATACTACAAACAATGAATAAAAATAAAAACATTCTCCGAACCCAAGATCTCCTTTTGGAGATCTAATGGTTTGGGAGAAAGATTTTTTAGACATTCATAATCTCCCAAAAATAGGGGGATTTTTTTATGAAAAAACAAATTTTTATCTTTGACACCACTCTTCGCGACGGCGAACAGGTCCCCGGCTGCCAGCTTAATACAGTTGAAAAAATTGAAGTGGCCAAAGCACTTGATGAATTAGGCGTTGATATTATCGAAGCCGGTTTTCCTATTTCGAGTCCCGGTGATTTAAAATCAATTATTGAGCTTTCTAAAGTTGTTACTCGCCCAATAATCTGTGCATTATCCCGCGCTGTAAAAAAAGATATAAACGCAGCAGTACAATCCTTACAATTTGCCAAACACAAAAGGATTCACACATTTATTAGCTCTTCCGATGTGCATATAAAATATCAATTTAAATCAACACGGGAAAAAATTATGCAGCAGGGAATTGAAGCTGTAAAATACGCCAAAAAGTTTGCCGAAGATGTGGAGTTTTCCGCCATGGATGCAGGACGAAGTGATAATGCATTTTTAGCAAAGTTTATTGAGGCTGCAATTAAAGACGGTGCAACAACGGTTAACATTCCAGATACCACAGGATATTGCTTACCAGATGAATTTGGGGCAAAAATTAAATATCTATTCGAAAATGTCAAAGGGATAGACCGGGTAATTGTAAGCATCCATTGTCATAACGACTTAGGCCTTGCCACAGCCAATTCAATTGCCGCTGTACAAAATGGCGCACGACAAATAGAAGTGACTGTGAATGGAGTAGGAGAAAGAGCAGGGAACACCTCCTTAGAAGAAGCAGTCATAATTCTAAAAACACGGCAAGACTTAAACGCCACTACTAATATCAACACCAAAAGAATTTATGCAACAAGTAGACTTGTATCACAACTTATGCGCATGCCTGTGCAGGCAAACAAGGCAATTGTTGGTAGAAACGCCTTTGCCCACTCATCGGGAATTCACCAAAACGGCGTCTTAAAAAACCGATTTACCTACGAAATTATTAACCCAGAAGATGTAGGCGTTAAGTCTTCACTTATTCTTACAGCTAGATCCGGACGATCCGCCCTTAGATATCATCTAGAACGCCTAGGCTACAAAAAACTTTCCCAAACCCAAATTAATAGTGTTTATCAAAAATTTATAATGCTAGCTGACAAGAAAAAAGATTTAGGAGATAATGATTTAAGAGTATTAATGACATGAAAAGAAGTGATTCATTAACTGGAAATCCAAACAATAAAAAAAATTGGATCAAACGTACCCCAGCTCGGGCTATGCTTCGCGCTGTTGGGTTTACCGACGAAGATTTTGAAAAACCAATTATTACTGTTGCTTGCCCCCATACCAATGCCACCCCCTGCAACGCGCATATACAAGAACTAGGTAGCATTGCCTTACAAGAAATAGAAAAAAATGGCGGCAAAGGCTTTATTTTTGGCACACCCGTTGTAACCGATGGCGAAACTATGGGCATGGAAGGCATGAAATATTCACTAGTGTCGCGCGAACTTATTGCTGACTGCATCGAAACCATGAACGAAGCCTATACAGCCGACGCGGCATTTACCCTTTCTGGCTGTGACAAAACTATTCCCGCAGCCCTTATCCCACTGGCACGAAACAACAACATCGGCCTTACCCTTTATGGTGGCACCATCTTGCCTGGGAAATACAAAGGAAAAAACCTCACCATTGTCAGCACCTTCGAAGCAGTAGGTAGTTATTCTGCTGGAAAAATAACTGAAGAAGAACTGCACCAGGTTGAATGTAAATCATGCCCGGGAAACGGGGCATGTGGGGGTATGTACACGGCCAATACCATGGCCAGCGCAATTGAGGCTTTGGGCATGAGCATCCCAGGCAGCGCGTCACATACGGCAGTGGACGAAAAAAATAACATCTCGCCCAAAAAACTCCACGACATTAAAACCTCGGTTGAAACGCTTTTTATGCTGCTGAAAAAGGGCATTCGGGCACGAGACATTATGACTAAATATGCATTCGAAAATGCTATCACTGTTGTTTTGGCACTTGGTGGATCAACCAATGCGGTATTGCATCTTTTGTCTTTGGCTCATGAAGCAGAAGTAAAATTGACTCTTGATGACTTTACTAGAATTGGTAAAAAAGTACCGCTTTTGGGTAATTTCAAACCTTTTGGAGATTATGTTATGGCAGACCTCGACAATATTGGCGGCGTGCCCATGGTCATGAAAATGCTTTTGGATAAAGGCCTTTTACACGGTAATTGTCTAACAGTTACCGGCAAAACTGTGGTCGAAAATCTCAAAAGTGCACCAAAATGGCTCCACAATCAAACTGTCATTGCAAGTATTGACAAGCCTATGGCAAAACCAGATCACCACATCCTGATACTTTATGGAAATTTGGCAGAAGAAGGCGCAGTTATGAAATTAAGCGGGAAAGAGATCACATTCCATAAAGGTCCCGCCCGTGTTTTTAACTGCGAAGAAGAAGCACTCGATGCAATTCTACAGGGAAAAATAAAAAAAGGAGACGTGATTGTTATTCGTTACGAGGGGCCAAAAGGCGGCCCGGGTATGAGAGAAATGCTTTCTCCATCCAGTGCTTTAATGGGAGCAGGTTTAGGAAAAGATGTTGCTTTAATTACTGATGGCCGTTTTTCCGGCGGTACACATGGCATTATGGTTGGACACATTGCGCCCGAAGCGCAAGTAGGTGGCACAATAGCCCTAATCAAAGAAAATGATACTATTATTATTGACTTGGTTAAACGAACTATCGATGTAAAACTTACCAAACAAGAATTAGAGAAACGAAAAAAAGCCTGGAAGGCGCCAAAACCGCAATATACAAGGGGGATTTTGGCAAAATATGCAAAACTTGTATCAAGTGCGTCAAAAGGTGCAGTCACATCATGAAATATATTAATACTAAAAATGCACCTGCTGCCATCGGGCCGTATTCACAAGCAATTATTGCAGAGTACTTTGTATTCTGTTCGGGACAGATTGGTATCGACTCCAAAACAGGAGAACTGGTAAATGGAATTGAAAACCAAACGAAGCAGGTACTTAAAAATTTAGAGGCAGTACTTAAAGCCGCGGGGTCTGACCTTGCAAGCGTAGTCAAAACAACGGTATTTCTTAAAAATATAAGTGATTTTCCAAAGATGAACGAGGTCTACGCTTCTTTTTTTGGTAACCACAAGCCCAGCCGCGCTACAGTAGAAGTTTCCAATCTCCCAAAAAATGCACTTATCGAGATAGATGCTATTGCCCTTAATTCCACCTCGGAGGAGTCGTAAACGCCACCTCCGAGGTGACCAGAATGGGCTCCTCGGAGGTGAATTCATATGAAGCCAAAAACACTTTTTGATAAAATTTGGGACAGTCACGTGGTGTACCGCAAAGATGGTTACCCTGACGTGCTCTATATCGACGCCCATTTAATCCACGAAGTCACAAGTCCGCAGGCATTTACCGGACTTCGAAAAAGAGGAATTGGTGTTTTTCGAACACAAAGAACCTGGGCTACTGCCGACCACAATGTCCCAACCCTTAATCAAGACAAACCAATCAAAGAAATTTTGTCCCGCAAACAAGTGGAAATGCTGACTCAAAATTGCAAAGATTTTGGCATCCGCCTCTATGGTCTTGGCCATCCATACCAGGGTATCGTGCACATTATTGGCCCAGAACTTGGCATTACCAAACCTGGTATGACCATTATCTGTGGCGACAGCCACACCGCAACCCACGGTGCATTTGGCAATATCTCCTTTGGCATTGGCACAAGTGAGGTAGAGCAAGTCTTAGCATCACAGAGTATCTTGCAATACAAACCAAAAACCATGCGAATTACAGTTGATGGAAAACTCAAAAAAGGCGTGGTGTCAAAAGATATTATTCTCTACATTATTTCTAAAATTTCAACCAGTGGGGCAACCGGATATTTTGTGGAATATGCCGGCACCACCATCCAAAACCTATCTATGGAAGCGCGAATGACCATTTGCAATATGAGTATCGAAATGGGTGCCAGAGGTGGGATAATTGCGCCAGATGAAACAACATTTAGCTATATGAAGGATCGACTTTTTATGCCAAAAGGAAAAAATTGGGAAAAAGCTTTAGCATATTGGAAAACCTTACCATCAGACAAGGGAGCCAAATATGATAAAGAACTACAATTTGATGCCTCTGATATAGAACCAATGATTACCTATGGTACAAACCCTGGTATGGGAGTAAAAATCACAGAAAAAATTCCATCCTCACCCGCCCTCAAAAAAGCACTTACTTACATGAATCTCAAACCCGGAACTCCCATGATTGGACTAAAAGTAGACTATGTGTTTTTAGGAAGTTGCACCAATTCTCGTATCGAGGATTTGCGCATGATTGCACAAATTGTAAATGGAAAAAAGAAAGCAAAAAATGTTGACGTGCTTGTTATCCCAGGCTCAAAACAAGTTGAAGTGCAAGCACGAA
The DNA here is from genome assembly GCA_964544105.1 of uncultured Gammaproteobacteria bacterium. Taxonomy (GTDB): domain Bacteria; phylum Patescibacteriota; class Microgenomatia; order Levybacterales; family UBA12049. The sequence continues at coordinate 10,527 of CAZIZQ010000031.1, forward strand.
AAGAGGGTTTGGATAAGATTTTTGAAAGTGCAGGGTTCGAACTACGAGGTCCTGGGTGCTCTGCCTGCCTAGGAATGAATGAAGACAAAATTCCACCTGGTAAATATTGCATTTCAACATCCAACAGAAATTTTGAGGGTCGCCAAGGCCCAGGAGCACGAACTTTTCTAGCCAGCCCACTTACCGCAGCTGCGGCAGCAATAACAGGAAAAATAACAGATGTTCGCGAAATGCTTGATTGATAAACACCTCGGATGGTGGCAGGCCAAAGCGTAGCGGAGGCCATGACTCCTCCGAGGTGAAACGAATTATGAAAAAAATCATCTCAACCTGCGTGCCATTACCGATTGAAAATGTTGATACCGACCAGATTATTCCCGCTCGGTTTCTAAAAGCTACAACACGCGTTGGTTTTGGTGAAAACTTATTCCGTGACTGGCGCACAAAGCATAATTTTGTTCTCAATAATCCAACATACTTTGGCAAA
>CAZIZQ010000032.1:0-10034 GCA_964544105.1 uncultured Gammaproteobacteria bacterium
GTTTTTGTTGAAACTCAGCTGCCAGAGCATATGGATTATGACCTGGTTTTGCTTTCTCGGCGTTATACCATACACATAAATTGGTAAGTGTGTTTTCTATCAAGCTTCTTGTTTGCCTATCATTCTCTTCGTATAAATCCCTTACCTCGTCTGGTGTTATGCATCGTGCTATATCGTCTGTATTTACTATGGTATGAGGATATACTATCAAACCTGTATTTGTATCTTGACCAACCTGTTGAAATTGTAGCAAAGGATTAATTTTTATAGCTTCTAATTCCTCATTGGAATACAATACTGGTTTTCCAAGATCATGGTAATTTCCGCCAAAAAAAGTAGCAACTCTTGTTTTTCCTGAAATAGTCGGATTTGTTCTTTTAGTAAGTTTCTCATGAAGCATTTTAATGAAATCAGGACTCAAGTCATTTGCCCCATATTGTTTTGCAACAATACGAGCTTCTAACCAATCAGCCCAAGCTTCATCGCCGAACAAAAGCTGCGGGTTTTTATACCCTGCTATTACTGCAGTCCTTAAAAACTTACTATCAATAAGTAAAGACGCCTCTATAACTTTTTCTGCTTCGGATTCTATACCTAATTCCCGTTCCAAATTTTTAATTTGCTCTGGAATAGGTATATTTTCTTCTAATTGATCAAAAGATTGCTTTATTTCTGGTTTTTTTTCATCTTCTCCTTGAACAGAAAATTGGTTACCTAAGTTAGCAATTTGATTTGCTAAATTACCTAACTCTTCTTGCTCTTCGGACAGATCAACGGAAGTTTTACCTGTAAGTTTTGCAAATGCGTCCTTTATTCCTGCTGTCTTGTCTCCTGTCCATTGTTTTACTTCCTTCATACGTTCTACAATGGTTTTTTTCGCTGGTTTTGCTTCTTGAGGTTTTACATCTTCTGGTTTAACATCTATCATAACACCCTCCCCCCTACAGGTTTAGAAGCGCCTTCCTGTATGCGTTATCCTCTACTTTTCTCTGTGCCCGAAGTCTTTAAGAATTTTTTCTTGATTTGTTTGCTTTTGCATATCAAAATAAAAGCAGGTGCTTTAGAAGCAACACTTAACAATCTCCTCTCTTGGATATCCGCCAGCTGGCGGACATACTTCTGGTTTTTTAAATAAGCTGCTTTTTTCTTTCCATTCTTTTCCTAAATAAATTCTCTCGAAAACCACCTTCGTTGACAAATTTTTCCTCAAGCCATCGCAATTTTTGGTCTAATAGTGTATTTGTTTGGTTGATCAGGCAAATGGCCGCATTTGCGGCATCTTCGGGGAAAACCATATAACTTTTATAATTGTTATAACTATTATAACGGTTATACACAAACCTCCTTACGGTTTGTGCGTCTTTGGAATCCTTTTCCCACAGTTTTAACCCGCGTTGTCTTAAAAAATCCAAATAATCATTAAGTAATTCCTCTAAAGAACCTCTTGCAACCCCCAACAGCTTAATTCTTCCTTCCAAACTTTTCTGTAAATATCCTTCTGGAATATTCTGTTTCCCCGACCTGGCTGCTTGCTCCATTTGGTCTTTAGTGCGGGATTTATAATCAATATATTTCTTGACAAATTCAACCGTAAAATCGTAGATAATCTCTGACTGCTTGAAAAAGGGCAGGTCTTTATAACCGTGCATAGTTTCCATATAACAATTATAATTTTTATAACGGTTATAACTATTATATTACTTTTTCCCCTGATCCTCGTACATCTCAATCAACTCTTTTACTGTTGTGGCATCCTCTGGTTTTTTATCTTTATCCCTAAAACTCACAAGCCTGGGAAAACGAAGGGCGTATTCTGCGGTATGAATCGGAGACCTTGTTATTTCATCGGCCAAAACCTCAATCACAATCTCCGGTTTTACCCACACACTTGGGGTTATTAACGAATTTACTCTTGCCGGCTTAATTTTGACTTTTAACTTTTGACTTTTAACTTTTATTTCCCGCCATTCCTCATCTGTCAGCCCTGTACCAATTTTACTGACTGTCACAAACTCATCATTTTTCTCATCATAGACTCCTACCAACAGTGCTCCGGCGCCAAAAGCTGTCCGCTTCCCTTTTCCAAAAATATAACCTAAGATTACGCAATCAATGGTATCGTGTAATTCGCCGGCAGAATGACGTTTTAATTTTACCCAGTTAAAATTCCGCCCCCCTGCTTCGTATGGACTCTGCAGCCGCTTTACCACCAATCCTTCTAATCCTTTCGATATTGCATCGTCTAACAATGTCTGGAGTACTTTTGCATCTTTCACTGCTTCTGTTTTTGAAACAATCAATGTGCCATCTTCTTTAATTGTTTCCTTGAGAACTTCTAGCCGTTTGGTCAACGGCTCATCTATATATGACTTCCCATCTTTGTACAAGATATCAAACACAAATGCTTTCAGCGGTAATTTTTTTGCTGTTTCCGCAATGTTATGTTTACGCCTTCTTTTGGTCGTTTCCTGGAAAGGTAAAAACTCTTCAGAATCCGGGTTATAGGCAAGAGCTTCGGTATCTAAAATAGCTGTTTTTGCTTTTACTTGTTTCAGCGTCGCCGCAATAAGTTCGGGAAACATGTGAGTCATGTTTTCTAAATTCCGAGAAAACATCGATACTCTATCACCATCTTTATGTATCTGAACCCTAAACCCATCGTATTTATACTGCACATCAACAACTTCCATTTTCTCTATCACTTTTTCTGGTGTTGGCAGCCGTTCGCAAAGCTCTGATCGAATTGGTTTTCCAACCATTACCTTTAATTTCTCAACAGCGGGCAATCCACCACTATAAAGCGTTTTAGCAATCAGACCCAAATCAGACGTCCGATTATATGCCCCTTCTAGTAGTTTTCTCTTCGTCTTATCCCCCAATTTTGCCGTTGCAAGGCCATCCAAAACCGTTGGATCTCCAACTCCCAACCGTAGGTTGCCCAAAGGAATCCTGACAATATATTTTGCCGACAACCTGTCAACTTTTTTAAGTAAATCCGAAAGTAATGTTTGCCTTTTCTCTACCGTCCCCTCCCCCGACGTCTTAGCTATTTTGGTTAGAACATCAAAGACGTCACATACTGTCAGTTTTGACTTTTGACTTTTGACTTTTGAACTTAGGAGTGAAACGACGATTCCCATATCTCCCAACTTACCGTACAGTTTTAACACTTCCTCCTTTGTTGATCCGTACGCAAGCGCCACTGATTCGGCTACTGTCTTTTCTGCCATGCCTATTTCGGTGGCCTCAAAAAATGGAGCAATTCTGCCTTGAGTTAAATAGATAATCTTATCAATCTCATCATTACTAGAAGCTTTGAATAAATCAGACAGGATATCAATTAACGCCAGCCTTGATGCAGTTGCTTCTAATTTTTCAAAAAATAAAGAGAGTTTCTCAAATGTCATACCTTTAAAAGGTCTACATTGTATTTCCAAATTTTTTTATCACTTGTGATAAGAGTAAGATTTTCTTTCTTTGCTTGGGAAACTAAAATTCTATCAAAAGGATCCTTGTGGTGAAAAGGCAAATTTTCAATGCCAAGAACATGTTGTGCATCAATTGGAAGAATAAGAAAATTAGTAGCTTTTATGCCTCGCATTAAATCTTTAGGAACTCGAATTGGCTTCCTAGATCTTTTAATCGCAATCTCCCATATACTCGCAATGCTCAAAAATATTTTAACCTCCGGATTCTTAAGAAGGGTAAATAAATTTTCATTAATTCGAGGACTCTTCTCCATTAACCAAATAAATATGTGTGTATCCAGCAAATATGCTTTATTTTTCATTTAGGCTCTATGTCACCTTCGTAGAAAAGCTTGTTTATTTCCTCGTCTTCATCATTAAAATCGTCAGAAATCCACACTTTTCCTTTCCACAATCCAAATTTTCGTGGTTTCAGTTTTTTCTCTTTATATGCCATGACTTTAGCAACCGGCTTGCCGGCTTTGGCAATAATGACTTCCTCCCCCGCCAACATCTTTTCGATTAGCTTGGAAAGGTTTGTTTTTGCTTCGTGAATATTATAAATTTGCATAATAAAATAAATTAGCTAACTTAGCTAAGTTTAACGAAAAATAACACTTCTGTCAAGATACTAAGCATTAACTCATCACATACTTTGCCCCTTTGGTGCTGCCTTGTTTTTTAACAATTCCACTTTGCAGAAGAGGTTTGAGTTCATTCAAAATTGTATCTTCCGACACCATGGGAAAAAGTGAGCCAAACCCTTTATTTTGTAAAAATCCTGTCTTTTGCACATACTCAATAATCTTTAGCTGTCTGTCTGTAAGCAACAGCGGCTTTCCTCCAAGACGCTCGCGAAGTTTTGCATCGATTGAAATCTTTTCCACTTTCTCTTTAATTTTCGATAGCTCAATGGCCAATCCTTGGGTGAAATATTCGAGCCAATGCGTTAAATCCCCTTTATTTTTTTCTACACTTTGCAGTGCTTGATAATACGCAATCGCGTCATTATCAAAGTACTCTTCCAATGAAAAAAACTTTCTAATATCATACCCCTCTAAAAACAAAAGCAGTGTCGATATTGCCCGGGCTACCCTGCCATTTCCATCAACAAAAGGGTGAATCCGCACCAATTCGTAATGAACAATTCCACTCTTCAAAACTGGATGAATATCCTGATTCTTTGGGCTATCTAGAAACGCAATAAAATCCTTTATTTGCCCAAGGATCACGTCTGGTGGGGGCGGGCGAAACGACACCTCCCCACTCCGACTATTTTTTACTACCACTGGTGTTTTTCTATAAACCCCTGTTTTATCATCATCTAAAATTTTATAAACAGTAATTGCGTGGATTTTTTTAATTAAGTCTTCGTTTATTTCTGTTTTGAGTTTTGAGTTGTTGTTTTGAGTTTTGAGTTTTGAGTTTTGAGTTTTTCCAATATATTCCATCACCTTTCTGTAATTCATAACCTCTTGGATATCTCTCTCCCGTGCCACCACCTCTTGTCCTTCAATAACTTTTTCCGCCTGCAACAAATTTAATTCGTTGCCTTCGATATGTGTTCCGTAATGGACGGTACGTACCAACGCGTCTTTACGAAACTCTTTTTCGTAATAAGGTAACAGCGGCGCATGATCAATTACCTCCTTCGCCGCTTCAATAATGCCGATGTTTTTAAGGATCTTATTAGTGATGGTAAATTTGGGAAGATACATTTAGAAAAAAAGTAGCTCTTTCATTACCTTTGGAATCTCGTCGCACAAATCAGAGGCGTTAAAGTAGGGCCCGACCCGCTTGTAAAGCTCGTCGCCTGCTTTTTTATTAATATAACTCCCAGAAGTTGCCGCCAAAAACGGGTCATTTTTACAATACAGCGCTGCCACCAACCCTGCCAGCACATCTCCTGTCCCACCTTTAGTCATCCCCTCATTCCCACCCTCAACCGACACGCATCGATCCTTATCGCAAACAATATCCATCTGCCCTTTAAGTAAAACTGTACAATCGTATTCTTTAACAAGCACCTCAACCTGTTCTTCAAGTTTTAAGTTTTGAGCTGTAGTTTTGAGATTTGAGTTTTGAGATTTGAGTTTTATCGTCTCAAACTCTCCCTGATGAGGTGTTAAAATAGCATTGTAGGGTATCAGTGAGGGCTCAATCACCTGCAGACTACCCCCATCAATAACCCACTTTTTGCGGGGATATTTTTTGAGAAGTGATTCTGTTAATTCTTTTGTGTCATCATCTCCTTGCTCTTGACCTTCCTTTCGGGGCAATCCCGGACCAATAAGCACACAATCTGCCTCATCTATGTATTCCTCTATTTTATCCCGCGCGACAATAATGCCATTTCGAAATTCCTCTTTAAGATGTAAGACAACATTGTTATTCTCTTCAACCGATGAGTAATAAACCATATCCACAATTCTACTGGCCACAGTCAGCGGCCAAAGCGATGCGGCGTGAAACAGTTTTGACCCCCCAATCACCATCAATTTCCCATTCTGCCCTTTATGAGAATCAGGAAAGGGAGTATATAATTTTTTAAGGTCATCTGGATTAAATTTATCCATATATTTTTTCATGTCATCCTGAACTCGTTTCAGGATCTACTTTTGATGGTTTGAGATGCTGAAATAAATTCAGCATGACATAGATAGAGCTACCACAATTCTATCATATTCGCATCTTTTAGAAACTCATTTCCCACAAATTCTTTGTGCGTGGTAGTAACTATAATCTGCTGTTTTGGAATAACCTCCCATATGTGGCGTATATGTTCCTCATCAAGTTCTGAAAATATATCGTCCAAAAGAAGTAATGGCCTCTGCCCTGTTGCTTCCTCCACAAACAAAAGCTGCAAGAGTTTTAGCTGCAGGACAGCCAGCCGCTGCTGCCCCCGTGATCCAAACAATTTAACATCATGCGTTACTTGCCTCACATTATTAAACATAAAAACAGAAAAATCGTCTCGATGCGGCCCAACCAGCGTTACCCCCGCACCCATTTCGGCATCCTTATACTGCAACAGCCGCTCTTTGGAAATAACACTTTTGTCATAAACAGCAGCAAAATCAAACACTTCTTTTTCTTTGTCATTTAAAAAAATAATAAAGTCTTCCCGCTTTTTGGTAATAACTTCTCCAGCCTGAATAAGAAGTTTATCCCAATAAGCAAATTGGCCATCATTGCGAACACCTTTTTCTCTTGCCTGCTCCAAAAGCGCGTTTCGCTGTCTTAACGCTTTGGCATACGTAATTGCTGCCTGCCTATATTCCCGATCAACTTGTGATAAAGCGTCATCCAAAAAACCTCTTCTTACCGATGGGCCATCAATAATAATCTCCAAATCCACTGGCGAAAATAACACTACAGTTAGATTACCGACAAAATCAACTTTTCGCTTTGAAACGCCATTCACAAAACATTTTTTTGTCTGCGCCAAAACTCCTGCCACTTCTCCTCTTGTTAAAACAACCTCAAGTTCTGTGCCATTTATTACACCCTTTACTCTACCCAATTCACTATCAAACCGAACAAGCTCTGCATCTTTTTCTGCCCGAAAACTTTTACCACTAGCAAGTAAATAGATTGCCTCAATAAGGTTTGTTTTTCCTGCGGTATTGGGACCAACTACGACAGTTACTCCTTCACTGAAGTCAAAAGATGCTTTAGCATAGCTCCTGAAGTTTTGAAGCTGGAGATTTTTTAAATACATTACTCGATTGTGGTTCCTACAAACGTTTCTCCTCTAAAGTACTTTTCTATATTTTCAAAATTATTTCCGTTCATTATTACCACTTTTATGCCTAAGTTTTCGGCTTTTTGAGCAGCAATTGGGTCAAACGGAGCATTCATACCAGGCTTCCACTCATCACCCACTATCTTTCTAAATTCTTTCCAGGAAATTGTATCGATTGGTTTGGCATCAGAAAATTGTTTTGGATCTTTATCATAAACCTTATCGACATTACTTAAATTCATCACAGTCTTTACACCATAATCTTCACACAAAAGCACGGCGTCATAATCTGTAGACCATCCTGGTTTCCACCCCGATGCCACCACCACCGGTTCTGTGGCTTTTCGAATAATGTCGTAATTTTTTACAATATAAGGGTGGGCAATGTCTTGAAAAATGGTACGAAGTAAATGTGCATTAAGGCGTGTTGCGTGAATACCTAACCAATCTAAGTCGTCTCTGTTTAATTCGTGTTTAATAACTGCTCGGGCTGCATCGCGGTAACTTCTGGCTGTTGATCCACCACCGGCAACTAAAAAGAATTGCGTGGTTCCGTCTTGAATTTTACTTCTAACAAAAGCGTTGAGTCTCGAAAGAAATGCAGTGTCAATCCCACCATGCGGAACAATTAAAGACCCGCCAATCGAGAGAATAAACCGCTTCGTGTACCCATTATTTCCCATCTTTGGTATCTTAACATAAGTACGAAAACCAACGCAAGGATTTATCCCTGGCACCTTGGACAAAAGTAGGTGCCTCTGTTCCCCAGTGTAATTTTTTGAATTGTGGTGCCGCATTTTTTGCAGGGCTTTTTATCCAACCCGTAAACATAGGCATAATCTAAAAAGTACCCACGTCTTCCTTCGCTATCTACAAAATTAGCTCTAGTCGAACCGCCATGTTTAATACCATCGTTTAATGATTTAATAATACCTTGATGTAACTTTTTGAACTCCTCATCAGTTAGATCTTTCACCTTCGTTTTAGGATCGATTTTGGCATCAAAACAAGCCTCGTTGGCATAAATATTACCTACTCCCGAAACAACTGATTGGTCCATAATTGCCACTTTAACAGGCATACTTTTATGTCTTAATAAATTAGTTTTAAGAATTTGCCAGGTAAAATCCTTCTCCAACGGCTCCGGCCCCAATTTTTCAAACAAATTATGAATTATGAATTCTGAATTCTGAATTACTTTTGCCCAACCAAAACGGCGCTGATCATTAAAATAAAGGTAAGAACCATTATCGAATTCAAAAATTACCCTCGTATGCGAATTAGGCATCTCGCCCACCATATCCGGTGTCGGGTGTCCCCCAATAATCCTATCGTCATTCTGAATTCTGAATTTTGAATTCTGAACTAGTATTAGTTGTCCTGTCATCTTGAGATGAAAAAGCAAAGTTACTCCTCCTTCAACATCAATCCCTAATATCTTGGCCCGCCTCCAAACCTTAAGTACTTTTTTATTTTTTACCTCATCAGATTTACCAATAAATGACTTTACCGACCTAATATCAACATTTTTAACAGTCAATCCAACAATCTTTTTTTCTAAACCAAGTCTTATTGTTTCGACTTCCGGAAGCTCTGGCATAATGTTATCCCTTAATACTTAATACATAATTCTTAATACTTTCTTTGAATCTCTCTTTAGAAAACTTTTCTGCCTGCTTTATACAATCTTTTGGGTCTATTTTTATTAAATCAAGCCTCTTCATTGCATCCAAAAGTGAATCGACTGTTTGCTCGTTAAAAAACACTCCTGTTTTTTCATGTATGACTGTCTCTTTGTACCCCCCGCCGTTATAGGCAATGATTGGTGTGCCGCAAAAGCTTGCCTCAACTGGGGTTATGCCAAAATCTTCATCAGTTGCCAGTGCTAAAAACGCTTTTGCATTTGTATATAACTTTACTAATTCCTCATCTGACACAAAACCCAAAAACTCCACATTTTTTGGTGCTTTTTCAACAGCGTAATATCCCGATGGCGCTCCCACAATTTTTAGATTAAATCCATTCTTAACCGCTGCCTGTATTGCCAACTCCAACCCCTTCGCCCCAACTAACCTTGCAACAATTAAATAATAGTCTTTTTTCTTATTACTTATCACTTGTTGCTTATCACTAAGTAAAACTGGCGGATAAATAACTATTGCATCTTTCCGATAGAACTTCTTAATTCTGGCTTGAACCTCCCCTGAATTGGCAATAAAATAATCTACTCTTTGGGCTGCACGAAAATCATACAAACGCATAAAGTGACCAATCAACATACCATAAACCTTAACCGGCCAGTACTTCTGCCATTCAACAGATGTTTTATATCCATACAACCATCTAGGCGGAGTATGACAATAACAAATCTCAATAGTGTTTTTACCTTTTCTAAATCCTTTTGTCACATACCAACTAGACGAACCAATAACAACGTCATATGAAGAAAAATCAAAACTTCCCCAAATAAGGGGCGCAAAAAAGCGCAAAGGACTATGAAGAAACTTTGCAAAAAATGGAATGTAATGCGCCCAGGAAGGAATGATCTTTTTATTTTTAAACTTCTCGTACGCATTGGAATCTCTAACATAAAACGCCGTGTAAATCGGCGCATCAGGATATAATTCAGAAAGTGCTTCCAACACTCTCTCTGCCCCTCCATATTCCTTAATATAATCGTGAACTAACGCAACTTTCATCGTCTTGCCCTGTCTTTTCTCTTGACTTTCTTATTTTTCTGTGTTACTATATTTTTATAAGATCGAGTTTGAGCGTCGACCAGAGTTGAAAGACATTCTCTTAAACGCCCATCGGTCTTTTTT
>CAZIZQ010000033.1:0-9613 GCA_964544105.1 uncultured Gammaproteobacteria bacterium
GGTTCTTCTTCCAATGCTTCAAATACCTATGGCGTTTTAACGCCAGAACAAAAAAGTGTATCAGATGCTTGTTGGGTAAGTGGGTTTTACTATGTCAACTCCAGCCAACTCACAGGCGTACAAAATGTAGCAGTTGATAACACTACCATTACATTTAACCTGATCTATGAGGTGAAAAATACTAATCCCTTTGGGGGATGCACCGGGCCATGCGCTTTGAATCCTCCATATCTTCCATATCCTCCTGAATACTTAAAGATTCAGCGAAGTTCCACCAGTACCCCAGGCTACATACCCTGGGTGAAAGGTACCGGCACGTGTTTAACATTTGATGATGATGGTGCGTGTCAATCCGCGCGGTGGACTGCAGGGTATTCTATTGATCTCCCGCCCAATACCACCGACACATTTACTGTTTCCGCAGACGATCATAGGCAAAATTGCGGCTGGATTCCCACCGGCAGTCAAAGCTTTACTACCAATATAGCCACAACCGGCACCAACTCTGTTTTGGCACCAAATCTAACAGCTTCCGCTCTATCAGACTGGCAGAAAGTTCCTTATGTGGAGCTTGGCTGGACTAATACCCAGGCAGGACAGGAAGTTAAGGTATATCGAAGCCAACAGCGCTGGCCGCAAACCAACCGCCTGGAAAACCAGAGCAGGTATTATGATCCCCAACGGAATGGTTATGCTTTTAAGGGAACAGATGATCTTTCGGGTCTGGAACCGGGAGATTATTACTATGGAGTTTTGGTAGACAGGTACGGACAAACAGGCTTTTGTGAAGCCAGAGAGGCCCCAACCGACCAGGCAAGGGTGCAGTGGTTGGGGTTTGCTATTTCGGGGAGTGTGTTTGTAGATAAAGATAGGGATGGCACAAAGGATGCTAATGAAGATTTGTATACAGGGCCTTTAACCGTTACTGCCAAAAAGGTAAATGATCAAAGTAAATTTTTTACATCCACCTGTACTACTAATTGTACCGGTTCCTATTCGTTTAATGTGGGTAGGGGTGATTATTATGTGACTCTTTCTTTGCCCGAGGGCTATGTTTCTTCCTACCCGGATCCCAGTAAGCCTGGAGAAAGACCAGATCCGACAATTTTTAGCCCTCATTATAAAGTAACTACTGGCCCGCCCTGCCCTGCCAATAACCAGGATACTATTGATCCGGATAGTAAAGATGTAGCTTCTCCTTGCAGTAACGGCCATATAACGGGTGCTAATTTTGGTATTTTTATTCCCCCGTGGTTTCAGGGTAAGTCCGGCGACATACGTTTTGACTCTGGTATTATCAACAAAATTCCCAAAAGAGTTCCTACTTTATATTCCTCGATAGTTGGCAGCGGTCAGACTCCTGGAGTTATTTTTTCGGGAGAGGACAACAGACCTGATTTTGGTCTGGGACAATCATCGATAAGAGACTGGGTAATAAGCGGCAATGGCGCTAAATTTACCCCGGTAAACAGTAGTAAGGTAATTAGGACTTCTTATGGTTATTTTAAAACAACCGCGCGGCAGAGTAATATTACACCTAAAGAATTACCTAATAGCTGTAAGGGAATAAATTGCACGTTTCCCGCAGATCGGGAAAATGGTCTCTATGAGATAGTGGTACCTGGAGCAACAGTTAATTTTGACTCTAATGATAATACGTTCCAACCTGGTAAAAACTACGTGATATTGGTAGACGGTAATTTAAGAATTAAAAGTAATGTTATTGTTCCTAATGGCTCAACAGTAACATTTTCGGTTTCGGGCAGTATTATCTTTGATAAAAGTGTGGGAGCAAATAACATTTCTACACAGTGTGTCCCCTCGATTGTAAACGGACAAAAATCAGCAGGTTGTCAAATAGAGGGATTTTATAGTGCAGATCGGGATATTGTTATTGAAGGCAATAACGGTAATTGCACCCAACAATCGGATAAGCGTCTTAATATTGCGGGAGTTTTGGTAGCTAATGCCTCGCTTGGAAGCGGAACTTTGCAGAAAAATAGAGACTTATGTGAAGATAATCTACTTCAACCCGCATTTACTGTTACCGAACGGCCAGATCTTATCTTAAACGCTCCCGAGTTTATTAAAACTGCCAACTACATATGGCAAGAAGTAGCACCATGAAAAAGGGGTTTACACTGATTGAATTACTTATTGTGGTTGGTTTTTTGGCTATTGTTGGGGGTGGTGTTATTTTTTATACCGACCCGTTAGCACAAGCGCAGAAAGCAAATGACGATAGGCGCAAATCTGATCTTAGTCAAGTCCAAAATGGCTTAGAGCAATATTATAAAAATAATGGCAGTTATCCGTTAAGCACCAATGCCGATAAAGAAAAGCCGTATAGAATAAGAGGTTTTAAGGCAGACCATCAAGTTATCGACTGGGGGCAGGACTGGACTCCGTACATGGCTATTTTACCAAAAGATCCAAAGTCAACAAAAATATACCTTTATGTTGATGGCGGCAATGGACAATCATACAAACTCTATGCTAGTCTAGAAAGAGGAGGAAAAGATCCAATGGCGTGTAATACAAGCGGCAGCGCGTGTTTGGGAGTACCAGATGGCGTTACCTGTGGAACAGCAGCAGATATTTGTAATTATGGAGTGTCAAGTCCAAACGTAAGCCCATGAAAAAAGGATTTACCTTGATTGAGCTACTTGTGGTTATCGTGATCATTGGTATTTTGTCTTCGCTTCTGATGGCAAATTTTGTGGGTATTAGGCAGCGGGCGCGGGACGGGCAAAGGAAAGCAAACTTGCGCCAAATTCAGACAGCGCTTGAGTTGTACAGAGCAGATCAAGGAAGTTATCCTGGTACTGATTTGCTCCCTGCCTGTAACACTAATGCTTTTATAGGTGGAACTCCCCCAGTAACTTATATGGAGAAAATTCCTTGCGATCCATTAGGAAGTACTAGTTATATTTATACACCAGGTAATAATAATGCTATTTACGAACTTGTTGCTTGTTTGGAAAACAGCAACGACCAAGATAAAGACCAAACAACAAACTCTGCATGTACTACTTCGTATACGCTTAAAAACCCATGAAAGGTTTTACCCTTATCGAGCTTATTATTGTTATAGCCGTTAGTGCGGTTTTGTCGGTTATCGGTATCGCGGCATTTGTTACTTACAGCAGGGCACAGGTTTTGACTGCTGCCACGCAGGACGTTGCTACCATGTTGCAGGTAGCAAAATCTCGGGCACAATCACAGGTAAAACCTGATGCTGGAGCATGCGCTACATCAACGCTTGATGGATATAAAGTTGTTATTACAGCTACTAATATATACAAACTTGTAGCTGTTTGTGGAAGTAACGACTCGCCGATTACGGATCAGGAAAAAACATTAAGAAATGCTACTTTTTCTGATTCTAGTGTCGGAAGATTTTTTTTCTTTCGAGTATTAAGCGGCAGTTTTGAGGGCGCCTCCGAGGCGGTAATTTCGGCATATGAGAAAAGTAAGGCAATAACTGTTAGTTCATCGGGCATCATACAGGTTGTTAATCGGTAGTATGAGGAAATCGAAGGGACAAACCCTAATTGAAGTTTTGGCGGCTTTTGGCATTGCGGTTGTTTTGGTTTCGGCAATAGTGATTGCTGTTTTAACAGCGCTTTCTAACGCGCAATTTAGTAGAAATCAAAACTTGGCTACTCAATATGCCCAGGAAGGCATGGAAGTTATGCGGCAAAAACATAATGCCGGAGAGTTGTTTGATAGCAATCCGCAGTGTCTGGTACTGGAAGGTACAGAGTTTACTTTGATGTCCGAGTCCCAACAGAGCGGACAAAAGTGTCCGACACTGGCCGAAGATAAGCCTTTTGTTAGAAGAGTAACTATTTCCAATAATAGTTCTTCGTGTGGAGGCCAGGCGCCGCAAGAAGTAATACTTAAAGTTTTTTGGTCGGACAATAAGTGTAAAGATCCAAACAATCAGTATTGTCATAATGTAGAGCTTATTTCTTGTTTGTCAGATTTTAACAGGGTGCAAGCACCATGAAAAAAGGATTTACGCTGATTGAACTTTTGGTGGTAATGGGGGTACTTTTTGTGGTTGGTTTAATTGTTGGTGCAATTTTGTTTTCCTCGCTTCGAGGAGCAAATAAAACAAATGCCATTACTGTAGTTAGACAAAACGGTAATTACACAATTTCACAGATGGTAAAGACAATAAGAAACGCCAAGCGTTTTGATGGGGTAAAAGGTTTTAGTGATATAGATTACACATTAGACTGTTCTGGGGAGGATAGCTTAACTAAGAAATATCAATATATTAAAATTACATCTCCAGACGAAGGCTTAACAGTTTTTGCTTGTAATTCGCCTACGATTTCTTCCAATAGCGCGTCCCTTGTTGATACAAGCGCTGTTGCTGTAGTAGAAAATACATGCTCATTTACTTGTACGCAGAGAAGTATTTCTGACAGCCCGACTATTGGCATTTCTTTTTCGTTAAAATATAATCAGCCGGGAAGCGGAATTTTTGCCGAAAAAACTGCAAATGTTTTATTCCAAACGTCAGTAACTTTGCGAAACGAACCTCGTTGACAGACGCATAATGAATTGCTAAGCTTTAGTAAGATGAGAAGTCAGAATGGGCAAGCCCTTTTAATTGTGGTTTTGATTATGGTGGTGTCGCTTACTGTTGGGTTATCTGTTGCTTCGCGTTCTATTACTAATCTGCGTATTTCAACAGAAGAGCAAAGTTCGCAAGCGGCTTTTTCGGCCGCAGAAGCTGGGATTGAAAGGGTGCTAAAAAGTACCACAGAATGTTCACAGAGTAATCCATGCACATATTCTCTTACAGATGACAGCAGGTCGCAATATGTTGCGGTCGGCACCTCTATTTCTGGCAGAGAATTTTTGCTAAACGGCGGTAACCCGATAGCTAAAGATGATGGTACAGATATCTGGCTTTCCGACTACCCTAATTATACAAATCCAAAAAGACCATCGTCTTTTTCCATTTACTGGGGGTTGCCGGGTGAGAGTTGCCCCAATACTGCCGCTATAGAAATAATTGCCCTTGGAGGATCAAGGGCAAACCCTATAACTAAAAGGTTTGGTTATGACTCTTGTTCTTCCCGATCTATCTTAGCATCAAATAATTTTTCTATGCCTTCGGGAGCAACAAGAACGATAGCTGGTAAAAAACTTCAATATAAAACTCCCAATAATTTTCTTGATTTTCCTGTAGATACCGATATACTTTTAATTAGGGTTGTTCCTCTTTATAAAAGTACTCCAATAGGTGTATATACTTGCGATGACTTAGGTAATAATTGTATTGATTTACCAGTACAAGGAAAACAGGTTGAATCAACAGGAACATCTGGATCAACAGCGAGAAAGGTTGCGTTCTTCCAAGGGCACCCAAAACTACCATCAGAATTTTTTCAGTATATTATTTTTTCATCCTTACCATGAAAATAAGACCATTTGGATTGGATATAAGTACAGTTTCAATGAAGGCAGTGTGGCTTTCGGAGGAGAAAAGCAAATTTTCGCTGTCTTCTATCGTGCAATCGCAAATGCCTTCAAAAGGAATACTTTCTGAGTCTCCTTTTGACCAAGAGGCAATGGCCCAAAGCATAAAACAAATACTAACACAGGGGAAAATTACAACACCATATGTAAACATTGCTCTTCCTGATAGTCAGGTGTATACAAGGGTTATTGAAATGCCATATCTGACTGACGCGGAGTTAAATTCTGCAATTTATTGGGAAGCAGAGCAGTATATTCCTCTTCCTTTAAATAGCGTTACACTTGACTGGGTGGTTTTGGAAAAACCGGATAATCCAATAATGGGCAGCAGTAAAATGCAGGTTCTTTTGGTAGGTTCGCCAACAGTGCTACTTAATAAATATCAAAAGATTTTAGCAATGGCAGGACTTACCATTAATGTTGTGGAGACAGAAATTTTATCGACAATTAGACCTTTTGTCCAGGAAAATGCTCCCAACAGAATTATTGTTAATATAGGAGATGTAAGCACGTCCTTTGCCATTATAAAAAATGGAGTTATTGTTTTTTCTTATTCTGTGTCCACAGGAGGAATTGCCATTACCCGGGCCATAGCCAGCGATTTTGGTTTGGATATATCCACAGCAGAAGAATATAAAAAAACAT
This sequence comes from uncultured Gammaproteobacteria bacterium, assembly GCA_964544105.1. GTDB lineage: Bacteria > Patescibacteriota > Microgenomatia > Levybacterales > UBA12049. Next base: position 6,145 of record CAZIZQ010000033.1, read on the forward strand.
TTAGTATCTTACAGGGAGGAACCGGAGGGAAAATTGGCAAAGCTACAGCGCCAATTTTGATGTCTATTATTACCGAAATTAAAAAAGCATTAGCATTTTACGCTGAAAAGTATCAGGGGGAAATGTCAATTAAACAAATTGTTATTTCTGGCGCCAACGCGCGTCTTTATGAAATCGATCTATTTTTCGCGCAAAACTGTGGCATCGAAACTATTACAGCAAATCCGTTTGACGAACTGGGAATAGATACATCTGGCTTGCCAAAAGAAATTATCGAGAGGGCTTCTGATTTTACTGTCGCGGTAGGACTTGGCATGCTTAATTATGAGTAATAATATCAACCTTTTAAAAGGAGGCAGGGAAAAAAGATATCGACAAGAAAAACTTTTAAGAATTCTTAGAGTCGTTTCTCTAGTTTCTTTTAGTTTAGTAGTTGTTTCTTCGGCTTTGCTTTTTTATATTAACACGAGGTTTCCAGTTGAGTCATTACGACAAGAGGAGTCGGCCGCGGCAACAATCTTTACTTCACTTAAAGGAAGAGCAGAAAAACTTCTTTTTACTAAAAATAGGGTACAGGATATTGTAAATGTAACAAAAAAAAGGACTGTTTTTGATAATATTATAGCTGAAATTACAAGAGTAGTTCCAGCAGACATACAAATTAAGTCATTTAATTTAGATAAAAAGAAGTTTACTCTTACAATAGTTTCCCCTTCTCTTATTTCTGTTAATGCTTTTATTGAGGGAATCGATAGTTTGCTGGAAAATAAAAAAATTTTATCAAAAGTTATTCTTGATGGTTTGACAGCAGATCCAAAAAACGGTAGTTATACTATTTTGCTTTCAGGAGATTTTCCATGAATTCAAGCTTTAAATTATCTTCTGTAAAAGAAACTCTTAACCAGAATACATTTAAAATTCTGTATTACAAGAATAAGGTGTATTTATTGCCTTTAAGTATTATTTTTTTAGCTATACTTTTGGTTTTTTTTGCCATCGTTCCACAGGTTAATGATTATTTTTCCTTAAGAGATGAGGAAGAAAATATCAAAGAGAAAATCGCCATAACAAAAAGCAATTCTACATTTCTTTCTGGCTTAAACGAGATTGAGCTAGACACAAATTTAAAAATTACAGCATCCGCATTACCTGTGGAAAAGGATTTTGGAGGGATTTTCCGCGTCAGAGGGCAAGCGGCAGCGGTTTCTAATGTTGTTTTGGGTGATTTTTCTTTCCAGAGTGCTACTCTTTCTTCTTTAGAATCAAAGGCTGCAAATGCGCTTCCTATTGAAATAACACTTATTATTAATAGCGGAATAGATGGAGCAAAGCGTTTCTTGCAAGAGTTAACACGCCGGTTGCCTTTGTCTGAAGCAGTAAATATTCAAACTGGAGAATCGTCATCAACAATAAGTGTTGTATTTTACTACAAACCCTATACTGCTGTTACTATTAACCAAGATAGTAATTTAAAGCCTTTGTCTAAAGACGAGGTGTCTGTTGTGCGGGAGCTTTCTTTATTTAAGTAGATCAGGTCTTCTTTTTTTTGTTTTTTGTAACGCTTCTTTTTCTCTCCACTCAAGGATTTTTTTATGATCTCCCGAAAGAAGTATTGGTGGCACTTTTTTATTGTTATAAACAGCAGGTCTTGTATATTGTGGGTATTCAAGAAGTTGTGTAGAAAATGATTCATTTACTATAGATTCTTTCGTTATAACACCCGGGAGAAGGCGTACAACGCTGTCGATAATTGCCATTGCCGGAATTTCTCCGCCTGTTAAAACATAATCACCGATTGAGATTTCTTCATCGACAATGTCCCTAACCCGTTCGTCTACTCCTTCATACCGTCCACAAATAAAAATAAGGTGATCATATTTTGTTAATGCCTTGGCTTTTTTTTGATTGAATGTTCTACCTTGTGGATCTAAGAGTATTATTCTTTCCCTAATTTTGACTTTTGACTTTTGACTTTTGACTTTTGCCAGCGCACTGGCAATCACATCCACTCTCATTACCATTCCTGCACCGCCGCCATAGGGAGTATCGTCAACAGTTTTGTGTTTGCCTAAGCCAAAATGCCGTAGATTGACATAGTTGATTTCTACCAATTTCTCACTTCTGGAAATTTTTAGTATCGAGTGGTCAAAAACACCCTGAAACATTTCTGGGAATAGAGTAAGAATGCTAATTTTCATTACGGGGTTTTAGGCAAGTGAAATGTTGATTCGCAGATTGTGTTTCATTGCCGGAATTTTCATCACATTGCGAAGGGCTCGGATAACTTTTCCTTCTTTGCCGATTATTTTCCCCATATCGTCTTTGTGTACGGTGACTATAAGTTCGGTTATTCCCTCTTGTTCTTCTTTATCCACTTTGACATCTTTTGGATTATCAACAATAGCAGAAATTATATGCAATAGTGCGTCTTTCATAGGTTATTTTACAAGGTTTGCTACTTGTGGACTTGGTGTTGCGCCTTTTGACACCCAGTAGTTAAATCGTTCCATATTGATCTTTTTGAGTACTTTATCAACCCGTTTTTCGTACCAACCAAGTGTTTCGATTGGCCTGCCATCCCGCCTGCTTCGTTTTTCTTTTACCACCACACGAAACTTGCGTTCGCCCTTTTTCCCCATTTGTGTAAGTCGTATTACAACAGACATAGGTGCTATTGTACCATTATTTTCCTACCTTCTCAAGAGCCTTCACGGCGGCTTGTTCTTCTGCTTGCTGTTTTGATTTCCCCGAACCAGTGCCAAGCAGCTTTTCTTCCACATAGACGCCGATGGTAAATGTTTTGGCATGCGCAGGCCCTTCTTCTTTGATAACTGTATACACAGGTGATTTTTGTTTGTTTGATTGTACGTGTTCTTGCAGTAAGCTCTTTGGGTCTTTAAGGGTTCGTTTTTCGGCTAATGTTTTGGCTTTTTTTAGAACTGTATTTTGAATAAAATTATCAACCTCATCATATCCTTGGTCTAGAAAGAGCGCGCCGATGAAAGCCTCGAAGGAATCGGCCAACAGGGATTGGTTTTGTCTACCCTTTGAGTCTTCTTCTCCCTTTGAAAGCTTTAGCATGTCCCCAAAAGATAACTCTTTTGCGTTTTCGGCCAGGTTTTTGGTATTTACCAGGAGGGAGCGTAGATTGGTTAGTGTTCCTTCTTCAAACTGCGAATACTCTCTAAAAAGATGTTGGGAAACTACATACGAAAGGATGCTGTCGCCTAAAAATTCCAGCCGTTCGTTAGAGGCTACTTTTTCTTTTGCTTCATTTAAGTATGACCGGTGTGTAAAAGCCTGGTCAAATAATTTTTGATTTTTTAATTTAGGTAGTTGCATAAGTAATAATTTTGCCCAAAGCGCCGTTTATAAAGCTAGGGCTGGTATCTCCTCCATATTCTTTTGCGAGTTCTATCGCCTCATCTATTATAACTTTTGGCGGTTCTTTTTTCTCTACAGTTAATTC
>CAZIZQ010000034.1:0-9209 GCA_964544105.1 uncultured Gammaproteobacteria bacterium
TTCCAGGGCAGCCCAAAGATTGGTTTTTCATTGCCAACATTCGGCAAAACTCCAACAGCAAAAATACAAAATCAAACATTTAAGTTACTTTTGACAAAAACTCCAAAAGAGAAAGAAGTTGGACTATCGGAAAAAACATCGCTTCCACAAGACACCGGCATGCTTTTTTCCTTCGACCAGCCTGATTTTTACTCTTTTTGGATGAAAAATATGAAAATATCAATCGATATTATTTATATTAACAAAAACCGAGTTGTGACTATTTTTGAAAATCTCCAACCCCCAAAGTCTCCAGACGAAAATCTAGCTATTTTCAAACCTGACGAACCGGCAGATAAAGTAATCGAAATAAATGCCGGTCTCTCCCAAAAATATGGGATTAAAAAGGGAGACGAAGTAATCTTTGAAAATCTGTAATGAAAATTTTAGGGATCGAAACTTCCTGCGACGAAACCGCAGCCGCAATAATTGAAGCAAACCCAGGTGACCCAAACGTTACTATACTATCAAACGTTATTGCTTCTTCTCTTTCACTTCATGCAAAAACAGGTGGCATTATTCCAGAAATAGCTGCTAGACAACAAGTAAAATATATCATTCCTGTGATTCAACAAGCACTAATCGAATCTAACTTCTATCCTCCATCTTCAACAATCGATCTTCTATCTTCTAACATCTATCGTCCAGACATAGATGCCATTGCCGTAACCTATGGCCCAGGCCTTATTGGCAGCCTATTGGTAGGGGTAGAAACAGCAAAAACATTATCGTATATATGGAAAAAACCACTTGTGCCAGTAAACCACCTCATCGGCCACATTTATGCGAATTTCATTGATAAAAACTCAATACTATTCCCTGCACTTGCATTAATTGTTTCAGGCGGACACACAGATTTAGTTTTAATAAAAACTCACGGAAAAATAAAATGGATTGGTGGAACACGGGACGATGCCGCTGGAGAAGCATTCGATAAAATAGGCAGACTCATGGGACTTCCATATCCTGGCGGGCCAGCAATCGAAAAAGCGGCAAAAAACGGCAATCCAAAAACATTTAATTTTCCTCGTCCACTTATTGGATCTGATGATTTAGATTTCTCATTTTCCGGCCTTAAAACAGCAGTATTTCGTGAAGTGCAAAAAATAAAAAAAATTGATCAACAAACAATATCTGATATTGCAGTCTCTGTTCAACAATCAATCATTGACGTCCTCGTTAAAAAAACGATAAAGGCTGCGCAAAAATATGGAGTTAAATCGATATTACTTTCGGGAGGCGTAGCTGCCAACCAAAAACTAAGAGAATCATTCTCTAATACTAATTTTTTTGCTCCATCAAAAAATCTCTGCACCGATAACGCAACCATGATCGCTTCCGCAGCATTTTTCAATTATAAAGAAGTTGCCTGGCAAAATCTCACCGCAAATCCAGAACTGTATTTTGATTAGTCTAAGGGGTAGATATTACGGTGTAGAAGTTGTTATTGTGGCTGGAGGAGTACTCGGGGTGTATCTACCACTACCAATATTAACAATAGCCAATAATACTGAAACGAATGCTATTGTTGCTAAAGGAACATAAAATATCGACACAAGAACTTTTACCACCATTGGCCATTTTGTCCAATAACACATAAAGAAAAATCCAATAGGTGCAGCAAAAATAAGCAGTAATATAGTAGTAATGCTTTTTGTAGTTTCAGAAGTTGCAGATGTTGAGGTTTGAGAGTTTGCCATTAGGTCCAGTAAAACACAACCACCACCACCTCTGTCAATCCCCCAAAGAAAATGAAAAATAAAGTTGACATTTACATAAAAATCATTCATTATAGGATAGGAAATGAAATTACTTTAATCTTTTGAAAGATTAAAAGTTATTCATCTTACTGATTTTTATGGCGCAGGTTTCGAAGCGGTATTTGCAAAAAGAAGTTGAAGAAAGAATTTTGGATCTTTTCTGGATGTCGCTCGCCATGCTTTCTACAAAAGAAAAAGTCGCCATGTTTCTTGATGATCTTTTAAGTCCGACTGAAAAACTGATGTTATCTAAACGATTGGCGATTGCTTTTTTGCTTATCAAGGGGCACGACTATCCAAGTATTAACAATCGCCTCAAAGTAAGTGATACTACTATTTGGAATGTAAAAATGAGTCTTACCTATAGGGGCAAAGGGTACAAAATGGCAATAGAACAAATTATGAACAAGGAAAAATGGGAGAAGTTTTGGGATGACCTTGATCATTTCTTAACACAAGCATTGCCACCTCGACCAGGAACTAACTGGACAGAAGCCCGCCGCAAACAATGGGAAAAAAGAAGAAAAAAACAGAAACCATTCTGATCTGAATTTACTTAGATGTTTTGAAACATTGAAACTAATTCACACCTTCAGCCTCTTTCTAGTGCTACTGATCTTTTACTCCTTTACTTAAGATTGTGATACAATACGCCCATGGAAAATCAGCTGCTCGTTATTATTCTTATCTTTCTCGGATTCTCACTCCTGTTTTATCTTTTTAACAAAAAACTCACTGACTTGCAGAAAAATAAAACTGATGAAACGCTTTTAGAATGGCTTAAAAGCATGCAGTCATCTATGCAGACAAGCTCGACAGATATGACAAAAATTCTGCAGGAAAATTCCAAGCAATTAAATGAAAGACTAGATAGAGCAGCATCGGTTATTAAAGATGTAGGAAAAGAAGTTGGGCAAATGTCTGAGATTGGCCGTAGCATGAAAGAGCTGCAGGACTTTTTGAAAAGCCCAAAACTTAGGGGCAACATTGGCGAGCAGGTCTTAAAAGATTTAATCTCCCAAATGTTTCCAAAACATAGTTTTCATTTGCAATACCAATTTAAATCAGGTGAAAAAGTAGATGCTGCCATACAAACAGATGCCGGTATTTTACCAATTGATTCTAAATTCCCAATGGAAAATTTCCAAAAAATGGCAAAAGTCGAAAATAAAACCGAACGAGAATCGATTGAAAAAGAATTTACCCGGGATGTTAAAAAACATATCGATGCAATTGCCAAAAAATATATTTTGCCAGACGAAGGCACCATGGATTTTGCCCTTATGTACGTACCAAGTGAATCTGTGTATTACGAGGTAGTAAACAACACCGACATTATGGAATATGCAAAGAGAAACAGAATTTATATTGTTTCTCCAAGCACACTCTATGCGCATTTACAAACAATTCTCCTCTCTTTTCAAGGGAGAAAAATGGAAAGTAAGTCTCGAGATATTTTACGACTTCTCCAAGCTTTGCAAATTGACTATGGAAAAGTAGATGAAAACCTAGGAGTTTTAGGAAAACATTTAAATAACGCCTCATCGCAATTTTCTCAAGTAACAACTGGCTTTACCCAACTGGGCAAAAAACTTACCTCCATAAAATCTCTGGATGCAGGTAAATAAAAATGAAAGACAAAAGAATTCTTAATAAAGAGCAAAAAGAGGCTGTGCTTTATGGAGACGGACCCCTACTTATTATTGCCGGCGCAGGAACAGGAAAAACAACGGTAATAACAAAACGTATTACACACCTGCTGCTTGAAAAACATGTATTACCATCCCAAATCCTGGCTCTTACTTTTACCGAAAAATCCGCACAGGAAATGGAGGAACGAATTGATCTTTCTCTGCCATATGGCTATACCCAAATGTGGATTGCAACATTCCACGCATTTTGCGACCGGGTCCTTCGAACCCACGCAATTCATATTGGGTTAAATCCATCGTATACATTAACTACAGAAACAGAAAGCATTATTTTTTTACGGAAAAATATTTTTAAATTACACCTTGATTATTTCCGGCCCCTGGGAAATCCAAATAAATTTTTACAAGGTCTTTTACAACACTTCTCGCGATTAAAAGATGAGGATATCTCACCTAATGAGTATATCAACTGGGCGGAAAGCCAAAACGATATAGATAAAGAGCTGGCTAATGCGTATAAAACCTATGAGGACATAAAAGCCAAAGAGGATGTGATGGATTTTTCTGACCTTATTGCAAATACCCTAAAACTTTTTAGAACAAGAGAAAACGTCCTTAAAACATATCAAGAACAATTTAAGTATATTCTTGTTGATGAATTTCAAGACACCAATTTTGCCCAAAATCAGCTGGCAATTCTGCTGGCAGGGAAAAATAAAAATATTACTGTTGTTGGTGACGACGATCAAGCAATTTATAGATGGCGTGGAGCAGCCATATCAAATATTATTCAGTTCCGAAAAACATTTCCAAAAGCAAAAGTTATCGCACTTACCAAAAACTATCGCTCTACAAAAGAGATACTAAATAAATCTTACCAACTTATCCAACATAACAATCCAGACAGACTTGAAGTTACAGAACAAATTAATAAAAAGCTAACTTCTGAAAGAAACAAACAAGGAGAAGAAATAGAATTTTTCCTAGCAAATCGCGCTGACGATGAAGCAGAACATGTAACAAAAAAAATTACCGAGCTAGTTACAACTTATCGCTATAGCGATATTGCCATTTTGGTTCGAGCAAATGACCATGCCCAACCATTTATTAGAAGCCTCACTCGTGCCGGTATCCCCTTTCAATTTTTAGGCCCTGGGCAACTTTTTCAACAGGAAGAAATAAAAGACCTTATTGCATACTTAAAGGTGCTAGTTAATTTTGAAGACTCCTCGTCTCTTTATCGAATACTAACTATGCCAATATATTCAATTACCCCTCGCGATATCGCAACCATACTTATAAATGCCAAGAAAAAAAACATCAGCCTTTTTGAGAGTCTTGAGCAGGCAAACCTTTTACAACTAGAGGCTGATACAAAAATAAAAATAAAAAAAATAATCGACACCATCAAAAACCATTTAGGGAAAATGTCCCAAGAAACTGCATGACAAATTTTGTATTACTTTTTACAAGACTCGGGCATATTACAAAATCTTCTTAAAATCCAGAATGAAAAAAATGAAACACAAGCAAAAAATATAGCCAAGTTTTTTGACAAACTTAAAAATTATGAAGCAGAACATAAAGATGCGTCGGTATTTGCCATTATCGAATGGATCGATGTTGCAATGCAAATGGGAGAAAGTCCACTTGCTGCAGATAATGATTTATTTGAAAATAATACCGTCAATATCCTAACACTCCATGCAAGTAAAGGACTTGAATTCGGTTGTGTTTTTTTAGTTAATCTTATATCCGGACGTTTTCCAACTCGAGAAAGAAAAGAGCAAATTCCTGTTCCGCAAGATTTGATTAAAGAAATTTTGCCTACAGGAGATTTTCATACACAAGAAGAGCGACGACTTTTTTACGTTGGCATGACCAGAGCAAAAGATAATTTATTTCTCACTGCAGCAAAATATTATGGTGAAGGAAAACGCGAGAGAAAAATTTCCCCCTTTGTTTATGAAACACTTGATGAATTACTAATTAACAAAATTATTAAAACAAACAGCCAACTGCCTCTTTTAGAATGGGCCAAGACTCCATCATCAAATATCAAACAGCAAACAAACAACAAACAACAAACAACCTATCTTTCATATTCTCAAATCCAAACCTTTGAAGTCTGCCCATTGCACTACAAACTAAAATACATCCTAAAAATCCCTACCCGTCAAAGCCCCGCTCAAAGCTTTGGCACAAGCCTTCATAGCGCTTTAAGAGATTTTTATTCAGTATTACTAACTGGAGAAAAAATATCTATTGCAGATGCTCCAAAATTACTTAACAATGTCTGGATTTCCGAAGGGTATGACAGTCGCGAACATGAAAAAGAAGCAAAAGAAAAAGCAATAAAAATACTGACGATGTACCTAGAAAAAAACTACACACCAAAAAGCAAAGTCCCATTAGCGCTAGAGTTGTCATTTTTGTTTCCTCTTAACGGCGAATTAAAAGTGGGTGGACGAATCGATAGAATCGACGGATTAGAAAACGGAAAAATCGAAATTATAGACTATAAAACAGGAACCAATACCCCAAAAGAAAAAGAATTAGCAACAAACGAGCAACTTACTCTTTATGCTTTGGCAGCAGCAGAGATACAAGATCCAAAACTTAATAAAAAACCAGAGGATATTTTGCTTTCCCTTTATTACTTAGAAACAGAAGAGAAATTTACAACAACTAGAACCAAAGAACAATTAGAAGAAGCAAAAACGTGGATATTGGCTAAAAAAGAGGAAATCGAAAGCAGTGATTTTTTATGCAGCAAATCGATTCTTTGCAAAAACTGCGAATACAAAATGCTCTGCCACTAAAAATACTCTAGGAAGTGAGTAAGCCAGATTCTGTTTCCCGCTTCGACTCGATCGAATCGAGGCGAGTAGCTGCAATCTATCTTTGTTGTGATAATTGTCACATCAACCGAGTTTGACTCGGTGCCCTCAAACTTTGATGCTCCCGTAAAGCAGGTATTAACGCATCGCTCGAAGGTTGCAGCAGGTAGGATTGCCCGTTTCACTCCCACTCGTCTCTGTTGCTCTCAAGTCCTGTTAATTCAGAACCTGTCCCATATTCCACGTGTGGGTAAAGAATATGAAAACCGGCCCGCCAACTGGCGGACTGGAGCTTACGCCCCATCCCCGGCTTTACACCTGTCTGGACTTTCCTGTCGCCAAAAGGCGACTAGCAGCTCTTCTTCCTAGAGCATGCTTATTATACCATATCCCTAACTGCTTGCACTTGCATACCGACGAAGTGAAAAACGCCAAAGAAAAATGCTTAAACCAAAAAACAAAAAGGCAAATATTGCAGCCATAGTTATATTCCAAAACGACAGCAATCCCATCAATGCTTTTGCAGGAAAAGTCATCATAATCCCAATAGGAATAATAAATGTGATAAACCCTCGTATTGGCTCCTGGTATATATCTACCGGCACTCTCCCCATTTGTGTGAGGTCGCGGTATAACATAATTGCGTTATCTACTTCTGTAGTAAGCATACCAATCGCCAAAACAAAAATATGAAATGAGAGAGAAATAAGTAAGGCATTTACCATAAGAAATATATACAAAACAATCCCTTGAGAAGTAATTGTTCCAATTTGCATACCAGCATATACCACAAAAAAGAGAGAGATAAATAAAATAAGCATATCTAACATATCGCTACCGCCAAACAAACAACGAAAAAGCGGGGAAACAGGCTTGGTAATAATGTAGTCAAAAAATCCCCGCATTACGTAAGTTCTAAACCTGTATACTTCCCGCCAGAGAAACTGCGGTATTGTATCGAGCACATTAAATGTGGCAAAGAAAAAAAGAACCTGCCAAAATGAATACCCTAAAATGCCATTAGTTTTTGTAACAAGCAGAACCAAAAACAAAAGGAAGAAACCAAACCGTAAAAATTTGCCGATTAAAAAAACAATTGCTCCAAAACGTGACTGAAAAGCAATCTGGGTAGTAATTTTGGTAAATTGCCACCAAAGACGAAAATATCTTTTAATTTCCATATGCCGTATATATACGAAGTCCCTTTCTCCAGACAAAAAGACAGATGTACGATAGGATGATTATCCAAAAAATCTCAATGGTTATCCCACGCATTATTTCGAGACTTGATACCTGTCCAAGGTATACTTTTAGAGGAAAAAATAATAAATACGGAAAAGGTAGTAATACAAACGCGTCAAACAGCGGCTTTGGAAAGACATCAAGCGGGAAAAAAGACCCCGAAAAAAACTGCACCAAAATAAAAAAAATAAATCGCGGAGCCCACACTTCGGGACTCCAAAACCCAATCATACCAAGTAAAACTCCGATAATAAAATACAAAATAACTGCAAGCAAAATAAATAAGACCGTATAAAATAGAAACCTCACATCACTTTGTAAAAAAAGAGGGGGGCGAAAAACCATAAAAAGTATAAAAACCTCGACAATCGAGCAGACAATATTCATCATTTTATCGCCAATATCCCGAGAAAACCAATACCCAAAATACGAAATTGGTTTTATTAGCATACCGGAAAGATTACCACTGTTAATGTTTTCCCCAATCTCATGTGTCCGTGTCGAAAATACAATCGCGCTCATAAGCGATGTACCCATAACATAGGTAAGTATATAGGTATTTGAATACCCAAAAAGCGTTTGCCCGGATGGAATAAGAGAGATCCACAGAAAATAAACAGTTAAGAACTGTAAAACAGTTCGTACTCTCCACATAAAAAAGCTTAACCTGTAGGTCAATATCTCATTCCATGTATTTTGTATAACTATAAAATACTTATGCATTGTTTTTTACAAATACCTCTCTTATTACGTACTCAATATCCGGATCTTCAATCGTAAAATCAACAACAGGCAATTTATCCATAATTTTCGTTGCAGTATGACCTATATTTGTACGTGATACCCGAAGAATAGCTTCTGGATAAGAAAAACGCACTACTTCTCCAAAACTTTCAACAGTTTTAGAATCAACATCTTGATCAAATGTAATTTTTATCAATTTGTATGGCGCATGTTTTTTAATAAGGGTAGATAAATGACCATCATATAATAATGTCCCGTGGTTAATGACAATAATTCGCTTGCACAATGCCTCGACATCTTTCATATAATGACTTGTCAGAATAATCGTTGCTTTATACGAGGAATTGTATACATGAATAAATTCACGCAATTTTTTTTGCATTACAACATCTAATCCAATAGTTGGTTCATCCAAAAAAAGGACTTTGGGAGTATGAATAAGAGCTGCTAAAAGCTCGCACTTCATCCGCTGGCCCAGAGATAATTTTTTTGCCTGCACGCGGAGTAAATCTTCTATTTCTAAAAGCTCTGTTAACGTGTGCAGTGTCTTTTGATATTGGCTATCTGGAATTTGATACATTTCTTTATTCAATAACACACTCTCTAAAACCGGCAAATCCCACCAGAGTTGGTTTTTCTGGCCCATAACCAGTGAAATTTGTTGTAAAAAGGGGTTTTTCCGTTGATATGGAGAAAATCCTAAAACAGAAATTTCGCCCTGTGTTGGATATAAAAGACCGGACAAGCACTTGAGCGTTGTTGTTTTTCCTGCACCGTTTGGACCAATAAATCCTACAAGCTCTCCCTCTGCAATAGAAAAAGAGATATCGTTAACAGCATCTACTTTTTCATATTCTCTTGAAAAAAGAGAAGTGATGGAAGACACAAAACCCGGCTCTTTTTTTTGAATCGAGTATTGTTTGGATAAATGA
>CAZIZQ010000035.1:0-5918 GCA_964544105.1 uncultured Gammaproteobacteria bacterium
ATTATTTTCTCTTTGCCAGGATACTCTGTGTCTATACAACGATGCTCTCTTGTTTTAGACTTTTTAGCAGATAAAATAACCCTACCGAGAATAAATAATAAATAAAAAGTGTTGTAAAACCATGCATACGAAAAACTTCTTGTAATTTACGCTTTAATTTCCTTGGAATAACTATTGCATATTTCGTACTATTGGAATAAGCAATCACGGTATCTTTTTCTGTCTGCTCAACCTTTCCTGATTGGTCAACTTGATAGGCCATCTTCAAATTATAATAAATCTAACTGCTCGTCTTTTACTTTCCCTACTCCGTCTACTTCCTTTACTTTTTCTACTTTTGTAGAACCTTGGAGTCTTTTTACCAAACTCTTAAATCCTAAATCTTCAAACGCTTCTATTCCATCCCTCATATTAATTTTTTTTACCAAACACTTTTCTTGCTCAAAATGTATTGGTGCATCTGTAATGATAGTTGCAAGTTTTTTACATAAAGCTGCAGTTTCGGCATCGGTTGCCAATTTTTTGGCAATCTTTTCCGGAAGCTCTTTAATATGCTGATACAGGTTTTCAAAGGTCTGATATTTTCCCAAAAGATCCATGGCAGTCTTTGGGCCAATGCCCCCTACTCCTGGATATCCGTCCGAACTATCCCCCACCAACGCCTTATAATCAATAATTTGTTTTGGAGTAATGCCATACTTTTCTTTAACCTTTTCTTCGTCATACAAAATCATTTTGGTAATTCCAACAATCGGGGAAAGCACCTTTACATGTCCATTTACCAACTGCAGCATATCCCGATCCCCACTAACGATTATCGTTTTTATGTTTTGAGTTTGATAGGCAATCGTGCCTATCAAATCATCCGCTTCATACCCATCAATCTCAAAAATAGGCACATTCATCTTTTCTAAAACTGTGTGCACTATGCCAATCTGCGGCACTAAATCCTCGGCCATAGCCGGCCGGTGTTGCTGGTACCCAACGTAGAGCTCCTGCCTAAAAGTAGGTTTTGGCCTGTCAAAACAGACAGTGATATACTGCGGTTTTACATCCTCCAAAATTTTAAGAAACATCGAGAAAAATCCATAGACTGCATTAACAACTATGCCATCCGGCGAGGTTAACGGCGGCAAAGCATGGTACGCTCTATGAAGAATTGCATGCCCGTCAATAATCACAAACTTATTCATCTAAGATATACCTCACTTCTATGGCGTATCCTATCGATATACATCGAATTGTTTTCTATATAAAAAGCTACTCTATAATCACCAACCCTAAACCTATGTGTTACCGGGGGCAAGTCTACAAGAGGCTTTGAGAATGACAATGGATCTTCCTGTTGGGCAAAAAAATGAATCTTTTTTAGCAGTCTCTCTTGAAGTTCTCTTGGTAATTTCTTTAAATCTTTTGCGCCTTTTGGGGTAAATTGTACATTAAACATGAAGGGCTTTTGTAACATCTTCAATCGTTAACCATCCCAACTCTCCTGCTTCTTCCGTAGATTGTTTTAACTCCTTTGCAAAACGGGGGTTAACCGTAAGTTTTTCCTCAATAAGATCAATCAGTTTCCCAGCGGGGTTGCTAAAAGCAAGATAGTCGTTTTTTGCCCGCTTTTCAAACTCACTGTCCAGTTGCTCGAGAAACGAAATAAAGGCATCCCGCCCAAATACAAATCCCAAAGGAATGCCCTTTTCATCCATAACAGCAGAGCTTTTTGTTAAAAAGGGACTCATGGTTTTCTCTTTTATAAATTTTCCAAAAGGAACAATCTTTCTCATACCACAAATACTATAACAAAGTAACATAAAAAAAACAACTTTAGAGGAATAAGACTATTTAGCCTTAACCACGATGGTACCGGCCATTTTGTCGTGCCAGCCCTGTTTTTTTGGATCCCAAATAACCCAGAGGAAACCAAGACCAATAACTATCCCAGACACAATGTAACCAATATAACGAATAATGGCTGTTACGATGTCTATCGGCTTGCCGTCTTCCCTAACCACCCGAATACCCAAAACTTTATGCCCCAATGTCTGGCCATTCTGCTGGGTCCAGAAATAGACAAAATAAATAACTGCAATAATAATACCAAATACATTAATTTTTGGCGCAATCATGCCAATAACAAACTGAACAGCAAAAATAATAAGATTATCTAAGAGGTACGCCCCAACCCGTGGCCAAAAACCAACATTTGAAGATTGTGTAGAACTTCCCACATCCAAACTATCTCATGGTTAGATACAAAAAGTCAAGAAGAAAAAAAATTGTAAATAGATAGATGGTGATGCGCTTAATGTTGGTTGGGGTTGTTTGCCTGGTTGGCAAAAAAGTCCCAAAAGACAACAAAAAGCGCACCACCGAAAAGTTGCGAAATCAATCCCTACGCGGAGAAGGAGACGCAGAGATCGCACTCGCAATTCATCCAAGCCCTAATAATCGGGATGATGGATAATTGCAGGGTTCGTCACCCGGGAGTGACGAACCGATTGCCGCTTCCGCGGGGTCCGAAAGTGGCCTTCTCCAAACCCCTCGCAGCATCACGCTGCTGTGGTCTTCGTGTGTCAATACGAGACACGAAAATGACCATCTTTTATGGGTTGGAGAAAACAGTTACGACGCAGATAGGGTCCCGATCCCTATGCGTTGCCATAAATCGACCCTCCTCAATCGCCATAGGCTCTCCTAGATAGGACTATCCGCTCCTGCGGGGTCAAACGCGATGCCACAGCTCTAGAAGAATTCCTCAGAGACCGTGCCTACTCTAGGCAGATATTCAGTCGAGGTTAGGGTCGCCGCTCAGCTGGACCTCGTAGTAGACCAGCAGGATATACCTACCATTGCTTTATGCAAACGCGTCCTCCTTTACTAAAAGCCATTTTGGTACACAAGCTGTGGCTTAAGAAGAATAAAAATACTTTACTCCCCCAAAGCCACAGCTTGTAGAAAAACTGTGAAAATAATTTCGCAACTGATTGTAAAAGAACTATGTTTTTGCATCGGCCAAAGGCCGATCGTCCTTTGGACGAACAAAAGCCCATGCTGTCGGGCTCTTTGCAAATAAACAACATTTGGAGTGTAATACTGAAATAACAAGAAGTCAACCCCGATTAAATCGGGGTCAACGGGGAATTTTATGCCTTAATCTTGATCAGGGCAACTTTTGGGCCGATGATTTTTATAAAATCATCTGATTCTATTGTCTCTCGTTTTATCAATTCTTCTGCCAGCACATCAAGTTTACTGCGAAGTTTTTTCAAAATATCCTGGGCATTTTTATAACACACATCAGCTATTTTTTTAACCTGCCCGTCTATTTTTGCCGCCATTTCCGGCGATACTTGCGGCTGCTCGTAAAAACTATGATGATCCCCATCCAAATTGATTGGGCCCAATTCACTCATCCCATATTCCGTCACCATAGTCCTAGCTACTTGGGTTGCTTTAGCAATATCATCTGATGCGCCGGTAGAAATCTCCTTAAAAACCATTTCTTCTGCAGCTCTCCCTCCCAGCATCACTGTTACTTGCTCCAAAAGATGCGTTTTTGTTTCGTGAACTCTTTCTGTTGGTTCCATCATGGTATGACCAAGACTCATCCCCCGGCCAACGATAGAAATACGGTGCACCGGATCCATATGTGGCATGTGCCACGACACCAAAGCATGCCCGGCTTCGTGGTAAGCAGTCATACGTCTATCTTCATCCGACTGCAAACGCTTTTTCTCTGGTCCTAATTTTACCTTGGTAGCTGCTTCTTCCAAATCTTTCATGTCAATTGCTTTTTTAGCAAGTCTGGCTGCCAAAATTGCTGCTTCGTTTAGCATATTTTCCAAGTCTGCTCCACTAAATCCAACAGTCCGCCTGGCTATCTTGTACCAATCAACACCTTCTGTAAATGGCTTACCTTTAGCATGAATGGCAAGAATTGCTTGTCTTCCATCAATGTCTGGCAAATCCAAAACTACCCGTCTATCAAAACGGCCGGGACGCACCAGCGCCGGATCAAGGACGTCCGGTCGATTAGTTGCAGCAATTACAACCAATTGTTCTGTTGGGGCAAACCCGTCCATTTCAACAAGAATTTGATTTAAGGTTTGTTCCCGCTCGTCATGTCCCCCCATAAGACCCACACCCCGTTGCCTTCCTATCGCATCAACTTCATCAATAAAAATAATTGCCGGCTGGGCTTTTTTGGCAGTATTAAACAAATCTCTAACGCGAGAGTTGTGCAAAAGCACTGGTTTTTCTCCGCCAAAAAATGCTTCATTCTCAACACCACAGAGGTCATAGACAAAACCATCGTAAGGTTTCTTGATAATCTTTTGCACAATTGCCCGCTTAAATTGATTACGGTAAACAACATTGTCCTGCGAGAATGGATCTGCTGTTTTTCCGATAATAAGATTCCAATACTCCAAATCGGGAAGCGGCCTGTTCTTAAGAATACGTCCACCTTTTTGTAAACCGTGCTTTATTCCTACCTTAATTCCATGCATGCTGCATAACCAGGAGAGCTCTAAAATAAGCTGCTTGGAAACAGAGGTCATTGACAACTTGCCGCTTTTTGTTCTATATCCATCGCCTTCCCAAAATCCTTCAAGGAATGCAAAAAAGTATTCTCTTGGCAAATCCCAGATAAAATCAGGAACGTGCTTGTTGTGACTTCCATTACCACAGTGTTTTACAAAAAATCGTCCTAAGTGAGCAGAGTAATACTTAATTCTCAAACTGTTATCTTTTGTTTTTTCAGTTACTGGTTGCACCCCAAATACCTCTTGCATTCTATCTATAACATCTCTATGAAGGTTCGTTTCATGCGCGCCAAAGATATACTCCAATTTACCTGTTCCTCTCCCCTCCGCAGTGTAATAACCAAAAAGTTTCATTAGGGAAGGTGTGATTTGCACTATATCTGGCAAATCAAGTTTTACTAACTTTTTACTTAAGGCCTGTGGCATATGCACCTCGTTTTGCCAATGGCTTACTGTCATTTGAGAAACTCCGATACTTTCTGCAATTGCGTATTGACTTATTTGCCCTTTTTGGGCCATAGCATACGCATAATCTTCCTTCAGTTTTTGATCGTCATTCCAAACATCAAGCGAGAGACTTGGAGCTGTTTGCGCAAACGTATGTGCAACAATTTTATGTCGTTGACTTACCCCTTTTTTATATGCAAGCCGAATATTAAGAGGTAACTCTACGAGTAAATCTCCTTTTTGTATATTTTTTGTGGCAATTGCAACAATTTTCCCGTGCCTTCTGACAAACACCGAATGATCTACTGTAGCTTTAACAATTCCTCCTAAATAATGAATCTCGTAGATTTCCTTAACTTTATGGCGAAAAACAGATGATACTTTTTTAAATGCAGAGGAGGAAATCGTTTGCATCTTATCATTTTTATATCCATAAAAGCCTTTTTTTTCTCCTCGCTCAAATCCAAGAGTAAATACATCATTAACTGGCACAATTCCCTCCTGATTTCCTTTGTAGAAACCATCCACAAATTCTCCTATTGGCAGAAGTTTTGTTTGCTCGTTCTGCTTTATAAGAATCGGTGTATCGCCTGTTACAGATGCTCCAACACCCACCAACATTTCCATAAATTCAGATCCGGCCATAGAAAAAAATTGCACCTGGGCCTCACCGGCCACCGCCCGCGCCAATAAGGTTTTTCCTGTGCCCGATGGACCCACTAATAACACCCCTTTCGGAGTCCTAGCTCCCATGGCTTTATACTTTTGTGGATTCTTGAGAAAATCCACAATTTCGGTCAATTCCTGCTTTGCCTCATCCACCCCTGCCACATCGGCAAAGGTAGTTTTTGGTAAATCTTTACTAAATAGTTTTGCTTTTGACTGGCCAAAAGAAAAAATACTTTCCTGCGCGCCACGGGCTTGACG
>CAZIZQ010000035.1:5928-7904 GCA_964544105.1 uncultured Gammaproteobacteria bacterium
AAGTAGAAAAACGCAATCATTAAAGCCACCGGCAAAATGGCAGAAACAACGTTAAGCCAGCCGTTTAATCCTGTCTCGTCTTTTATAACAATGTTTGTTTTTTCCAGTGCCTCTTTTGATACACCGGCATCCTTAAAAAGCTGGTACACGTTACTACCTGGTTCTTTGAATGCCTGGACAAGCTTACCGTCTTTGTCGGTAATTAAAAGCCGGGTGTCATACACGGCAATTTGCTTTACCTTTCCCTCCTGGATATTTTTTACCAACTGCGAAAGTGCAATGGTATTTTTTTCTTCTATCGAGCGCATAAATCCGGTAAGCAGAAACATAAGAAACAACCCCAAAAAACCGTACACAAAAATGTTTTTCCAGGAAAAATTAACCTTTAGCTTAAACATTTTATGTTTGTGGGGGGAATTTGTTTTTCCCTTCGAAGCCATAGCCATATTGCAAAGCAGTATAGCACAAAAGAGAATAAAAACTCAAAGCATATTATGATTCTACTTGAAACCCTGCTTTCTTGAAATCATCATCAAACGTTGCAACACGTGTGATTTTTCGGCGCTTCATCAGAGCAAACGAGACACAGTCTGTAAAAGAAAGCTTGCTCCAATCTCGCAAAAACCATTTCCATGCATCCGCCTCATCCGCAACCGTTACGCGGACTATTTTAAATTCTTTGTTATCTACCAAATTCCGACGAAATGCATCTGCGACTGCGATACCTCGGCGCAAACGAAGTAAGGTAAACGTCTCATCTAAAATATAATTAGAGGTAATCAATAAATCGCCTTCCTTTTTTAGTCTTTCCCAGATGGTAACCGCAGAACTATAAAAGTCGTCTTTCTCATCAACCAAAGCCTTAAACATGCTTGTATCGATAAAAACCTGTTTGTTCATTCTAATCCGTAGATAATTTTATCCTCCTCTGATAACTCTCCCATGGGTCTACTTTCCATCTTCGCTATCTTGGCCAAATCCCAAATTGAACCCTTTTTCCTGGTGTTTTTTTTATCAAGACCCACTATCTTTTTAACTGTTGTTGTCTGAATTAAATGAGCAATGTACTCATTTGTACTCATCCCAAGCTCTGCAGCCATTACTTTAATCTGCAACCAATCGTCCTTGTCTATCCGTAAGTTTGTTACAATCTTCTCTGCCATATCATACCAAACATACCATAGTATGAATGGTATGTCAATACCAAAAATACACTTGCTTTTTATACTATAAGTTTGTATAATGCCGCCCATGAGTAACTGCGAAACAAGAATTGTGCCAAAAGTTGCATTAGGCTTTGGGGTAGGACTTATACTAGCGTTTACTGCCCCTGAATGTAAAGAGCCTGCATTGGCACCATCTGCAACAGAACCAGCAGGAATACATACTATACAAAGCAGTGCCGACTTAATAATTCCAGAACCTCCAACGCCTAGTTCTCTTGAATTAACTCAAAAATAATTTACACCAGTCCCATCTTCTCTCGTACTTCCTGCATTGTGCTTTCGGCAATTGCTAAACACCGCTTTCTGCTCTCTTTCAAAATTTCATCAACTAATTTTGGATTTTGCTCAAATTCTTTTCGTTTTTCCTGTAGAGGTTTTAGTTCTTTATAAATTGCTTGTGCTAACACTTCTTTTAACTCTGTATATCTAATCTTTTTCTCCTTATAATCTTGAGCAAATTTGTTATACGTATCTTCTTGATTAAATAGTTTTAGCAAAGCAAACAAATTAGCCACTCCACCCTCTTTTGGCACATTTCCGCCAAGAATTCCACTATCTGTAGGGGCCGCAGCCAAACGCTTTTTTATGGTCTCCAAATCATCATGCAGATTTATGAAACTCCCTTCAACGCTTTTGCTCATCTTCCCTCCCCCGGCCAGAGAGGGAACATATTGTCCTGGTGTGGCAAAACGTTGTGGTTCGGGAAAAGTTTCTCCAAACATAGAATTAAATTTACGAGCGATTTCCCGC
>CAZIZQ010000036.1:0-7875 GCA_964544105.1 uncultured Gammaproteobacteria bacterium
CTTCAAAAAGTTGCATCTGAACTTGATAAAGAATGGAATGCGGAAGATTTTCAAAAAGAGCTTTATGAGTTATCAAAGCAACTTGACGTACCATCCAAAGATGCATTTGCTGCAACTTATGCATCATTAATTGGTAAAGATCATGGGCCAAAAGCTGGGTGGATTATTTTGTCTCTTGATAAAGAGTTTGTTAAAAATAGATTTGAAGAAGTGGCAAGCGGGCAAGGAAAAAGTACATCTATGATTTCAGTACAAAAACTTGAAAGACAAGATATTTTTTCAATCGATAAAAAAGTTAAAGAATCATATCCATCTATTTCTGTTGGTGTGGCGATTATTAAAAACGTTCATATAGAAAAATCAAATGCAGATTTAGAAAAAGAAAAAGAGGATATTTTAAAATCTTTGGAAAATTTAACGACCGAACAATTAGGAGAATATCCAGAAATTATTAGTTACAGAAAATTGTATAAAGATATGAAAGTTGATTGGCATTCAAAGCGTCCAAGTCCGGAAGCGCTCTTGCGGCGAATCGCTTTGAAAAAAGGTTTGTATGCTGTTAATACTTGCGTTGATGCGTATAACCTTGTGGTTATAAGGCATCGTATATCCGTTGGCGCTTTTGATTTAGATGCGTTATCAATGCCAAGTGTTTTAAGATTCCCAAAACCAGGGGAGAAAATTTTATTACTGGGTGATGAAGCAGAAACAGAATATAAAGAAACAGAACTAGGATATTTCGATTCTAAGGGCGGATATAATATCGATTTTAATTATCGGGATGCGCAAAGGACTGCAGTACAGACAACAACAAAAAATTTGTATATTAATGTTGATGGTATTTACGATGTAGCACCAGAAAAAGTTGAAGAAGTTCTAAAAGCTGCATGCGACACTATTATAAAATACTGCGGAGGAAAACTAGATATATCTGGTGTAGTTAATGAGTAAATTATTTTTTCTTTTGGTTTTGCTTTTTCTTTTTACTAGGTTGTATAACCTAACTCTTTTACCTATTTTTACCGACGAGTCAATTTATATTTACTGGGCAAAATATATTTCAACATTTCATAATAATTGGTTTATGTCGTTAACCGATGGCAAGCCACCACTTCTTATTTGGTTTATTGCTTTGCTTTTACAGGTATTTCCACACGACATGTACTTAATTGCCGGAAGACTTATCTCTGTTTTTGCTGGTGGAGCAACTATTGTTGGAATTTATAAAGTAACCGATCTTCTGTTTTCTTCAAAAAAAATTGCATACCTTGCTGCATTTCTTGCAATTATTAATCCTTTCATGATTTTTTACGACAGAATCGCACTCTATGATAGTTTATTGACGTCTTTTCTTTTGTGGGGTGTATATTTTGCTATAAAAACTGCACAGACATTTTCTAAAAAAGACGCCGCTCTTTGGGGATTATTTTTAGGACTAGCATTTTTAACAAAACCACCTGCTGTCATTTTTTTATTTTTAACTCCAATTTGTTTTTTGCTTCTTGCTTGGAAGCACATGTTTAAACAAAATATAAAAAAAATTATTTTTTTACCATTTATTGCTTTGGTTATTGCAGAGGTAATAAACAACGTACAGAGATTTTCTTTTAATTACCAATTAATGACAGAAAAAAATCAACAATTCCAAATGCCAGTTAATGAATTATTTTCTGCGTCTGTTAGTATTATTGGGGAAAATTTTAAGTTGCTATTATCTTGGTTATTTTCTTTTTATACTACGCCTATTTTTATTGTTGGCATAATTGGTTTGGGTTTTCTTTTATATAAAGATTTTCGAAAAGGCCTTATGCTTTTTCTTTTATGGTTTGTTCCGATTCTTATTTTTGCAACAGTGGGGAAAATACTTTTTCCAAGATATATTTTGTTTGCCACACCCTATTTCTTAATTGCAATTGCTGCATTTCTGTATGAAATAAAATCTGTAAAAGTACTGGCAATACTATTTATTATTTTGCTTTTTTCGTCTTTGAAATTTGATTATCTTTTGCTTGCTAATCCTGTTCAGGCTCCTTTGCCGCTTACTGATCATAACCAATATATAACAAGTGAATACTCGGGGTATGGACTTGATGAAGTATTAGTATATATAGATCACGAGCTGGCAACCGGTCCTCGAATAACTCTTGTAACAGAAGGAAAATTTGGTCTTTTCCCTTACGCTTTTATGCTTAAATATTGGCATGATCCTCGTATTAATATAGTGCAAAGTTGGATTCCAGAGAAAAACGAATTTGATTTGTACGGTCTTGCTCAGTCTACAAAGGTATTTGTAGTATTTAGCAGGCAAAAAGATGTCCCAAAGTCATACCCATTGCGTTTGGTCTTAAAAGCAGAAAAACCAGGCTGGCAACACCCAATACTTTTAACAACATTACAAGATAAATGAATTTATTAATTGCAACGACAAATAAAGGCAAGCTTTCAGAATTAAAAACTTTTTTGGCTGATATTCCTGTTCAACTAGTTTCTCTATCAGATGTTGGAATAACAGGTGATGTTGAAGAAACGGGAAAAACATACAAGGAAAATTCTCAAAAAAAAGCCTTGTTCTACGCCAAAAAAAGTAATCTTCCTGCAATTGCCGATGATGGAGGTTTGGAAATAGATGCGTTAGGGGGTGCGCCTGGAGTTAAATCTAGGCGATGGTTGGGAAAGGCTGAATCTGATGAAGTACTACTTAATCATTTAGCAAGTGTGGCAAAAAATCTCCCCTATGAAAATAGGAAGGCGTGGTTTAAAACAGTTATTTCTTTTGCTTTACCCAATGGAAAAGTATGGAGTGTGAGTGGAGAAGTTGAAGGGATTATTGCAGAAAAACCGCATGTAAAAATATTAAAAGGATATCCATACCGGTCATACTTTTACTTGCCAAAAATAAATAAGTATTACCATGAAAGCGAATTATCAGACAACGAGCAAAAGTTGTATAATCATAGATATAAGGCAATAGAAAAATTAAAGCCTATAATCAAAAAGTATGTTGGATATTAAATTTATTCGGGAAAATCCATCATTAGTCCAAAAAGCTGCAGAGCAGAAAAATATTGTTGTGAATATAGATCATCTTTTGGAAATTGATGCAAAATATCGGGAGTTACAACACGCGGCACAAAAACTTCGCGAAGAAAGAAATGTTCACACAGCAACAATTAAAGGTAAACCTACAGAAGAACAACTTCTTCAAGGACGTCAAATAAAAGAAAAATTAGAAAAAGAAGAGCATGCATTAAAAGCGGTCGAGGAAGAATTGCAAAATGAGTTATTAAAAGTTCCAAATCCAGCAAAAACGGACGTAAAGGTTGGAAAAGATGAATCGGATAATGAAGTTATTAGAAAATATAAAGAGCCGACTAAATTTGATTTTTCTCCAAAAGATCATTTAGTGCTTGGAGAAGCACTCGATATTATCGATGTAGAAAGAGCTGCAAAGGTTTCTGGTGCACGTTTTGCATATCTTAAAGGTGATGCAGTGCTTTTAGAATTTGCTTTGGTACAGTTAGCAATTGAAACTTTACTAAAAGAAGGATTTATTCCAATTGTGCCACCAGTGCTTATTTCTAGAGAGTCAATGAGGGGATTAGGATATATGGAGAATGGTGGAGAAGAAGATATGTTTCAAGTTCCTAGTGATAATCTTTTTTTAGTTGGAACCGCTGAACATGCAATAGTTCCAATGCATAAAGATGAAGTGTTTCAAAAAAAAGATTTGCCACTTCGATATGTTGGATTTTCTTCTGCATTTCGGCGGGAAGCAGGAAGTTATGGTAAAGATACAAAAGGAATTTTGAGAGTGCATCAATTTGACAAAGTAGAAATGGTTTCATTTGTTGCGAGAGAAGATGATGATAAAGAGCATAAATATCTTTTGTCACTTGAGGAAAAATTATTCCAAAGTTTAGAAATTCCGTACCAAGTTATTAAAATGTGTACCGGTGATTTAGGATTTCCAGCAGCCAAAAAATTTGATATCGAAGCATGGATGCCGGGACAAAATAAATATCGAGAAGTTACTTCAGTTTCTACAGTTACTGATTTTCAATCTCGAAGATTAAATATTAAATACCAAGATAGTCAGCCAGCTGGCGGAGGAAAAAAGTTCGTGCATATTCTGAATGGCACTGCATTTGCAATTGGAAGAACTATTATTGCAATTTTGGAAAACTATCAGCAAGAAGATGGATCGATAAAAATACCAACTGTTTTACAAAAATATATTGGTAAAGATCGTATTATATCTTCAAAATAATTCTCCAAAAAATTTTTAATTTTTAATTTCTAATTTTTATTCAATTTTTAATTAAAAAAATATAAAAAATATCTATTATGATTTTTGTTGATATAGCAATCTAAAACAATACTTTTGAGGCCGATAAAAAATCTTGACAAACCAATAAAAATATCACACGATAAATACATCATTCTGCCCTAAATTTTTGTGTCATTATTAAAATTTAGGGAAAAAAAGAGGAGGTGATTCATCCATGGCAAAGAAAAAGAAGAAGAAGAAATAAATTGGGGTCGCCTTTTGGCGACTTACCAATTGATCAATTGGTAAAACCCCGCTCCTGCAACATGGACGGGGTTTTTCCTTTGGGTATGTGGTAAAATAGTTTTATGTTATCTTCTCTTTTTGGAAAATTTTTTGATTCAAATTCTAAAGAATTAAAAAAACTGACAGCTGTTGTTACAGAAATTAATTTATTGGAAGAACAAACTAGAAAGTACAAAGAAAAAGATTTTGCAAAAAAAACAAACGAATTCAAAGAGCGAATTGCCACAGGTGAATCACTTGATCTTTTACTCCCCGAGGCTTTTGCATTGGTACGAGAAGCAGCAAGAAAAACCATAGGTCAGCGCCATTTTGATGTGCAGCTTATGGCGGCAACAGTATTAGCGCGCGGCAAAATTGCCGAGCAAAAAACAGGAGAGGGGAAAACGCTTTCTGCAGTGCCAGCTCTGTACTTAAATAGTTTGTTAGGACATACGGTTCATTTAGTGACGGTAAATGATTATCTAGCTCGTCGTGATGCGGGATGGATGGGGCCGGTATTTCGTTTGCTTGGCGTATCGGTTTCTTCCCTTATTAGCGAACAGTCGTTTCTTTTTGATCCCCAGCATAAAGATAGCAGTGTTTCGGATTTTCGCCTTTCACATCTACGGCCGGTGACTAGAAAAGAAGCATATCAAGCAAATATTGTCTATGGAATTAATTCCGAATTTGGATTTGATTATCTTCGGGACAACATGGCTCCAAGTATTAAAGAAACAGTACAAACGGGATACAATTTTGCCGTTGTTGACGAAGTAGACTCGGTACTTATTGATGAAGCTCGTACTCCACATATTATCTCGGCCCCACAGGATGTGCCGTCCCAAAAATACTACGAATACGCAACTTTGGTTGATAAACTAACTGCCGATACTGATTATAAAATCGACGAGAAATTACGTACCGCCCATTTAACAGATCATGGTATTGCAAAAATAGAAAAATTGTATGGGGTAGTAAATATTTACGAAAAAGATTTTGATACTGTTTATCATTTAGAAGCAGCGTTAAAAGCACGGACATTGTTTCATAGAGAGCGGGATTATATTGTAAAAGACAACCAGGTCATACTGGTTGATGAATTTACTGGTCGCCTTATGGTTGGTCGTAGACTTTCCGAAGGTTTGCACCAGGCAATAGAGGCAAAAGAGCATGTGCCAATTCAGCGAGAGTCAAAGACATTGGCAACAGTTTCCTTACAGAATTATTTCCGCATGTATAAAAAACTAGCAGGGATGACAGGGACGGCAGTAACAGAAGCAGAGGAGTTTCATAAAATTTACAAACTTGATGTTGTTGCTATTCCAACAAATAATCCAATGACTAGGCAGGATCGGTCCGATGCGATTTATAAAACAGGACGGGCAAAAGTATCTGCTGTTGTTGCAGAAATAGAAACAATTCATAAAACCGGCCAACCAATTTTGGTTGGTACAACAGCAATTGACAAGAATCAAATTATATCCGAGGCGTTGCGGAGACGAGGCATAAAACATGAAGTATTAAATGCCAAAAATCACGAGCAGGAAGCAGAAATTATAGCCCGCGCAGGGGAAAAAGGAGCAGTAACTGTTGCAACAAATATGGCAGGACGAGGCGTGGACATTATTTTGGGAGGAGAACAGACAGAGAAAGATACAAAAGAGTGGAAGAAAAAACACGACGAAGTTGTTAATTTAGGTGGATTATATGTTTTAGGGACAGAACGCCACGAATCAAGACGGGTCGATAATCAGCTGCGCGGCCGGTCGGGAAGACAGGGTGATCCGGGTATGTCTAGGTTTTTTGTGGCACTGGACGATGATATTATGCGGCTTTTTGGCGGAGATATGATAGCAGGACTTATGACTCGGTTTAATATGCCGGAAGATGTGCCACTTGAACATCCCCTTGTTACTCGGGCAATTAGCCAGGCGCAGATCAAGGTTGAAGGATTTAACTTTGATATCAGAAAACATTTAGTTGAGTATGACGATGTATTAAATAAACAAAGGGAAATTGTGTATGCAATGCGAAGAAGCATTTTAGAGGGTGAAGAAAAAAAGGAAGTGATGAAAGATGACATCCTGAAACGGATTCAGTCAACAATTACCGTACTTGTTTCAACAGAAACTGTCCTTGCATACGAAACAGGGGTATCTCCTGTTGAAAAAATACTGTCAGAATTCGCAACAATTATTCCATTTGATGAGGCTTCACAAAAGCAAATCTCGCAACAGTTAGAGCAACTCCATGACGAGGCAGAAAAAACAGATTTTTTAACAAAACTTGCACTCGATATTTATGATAAGAGGGAACAGCAGTTAGGAAACGACATTATGCGCCAAGTCGAACGGTTTGTCATGCTTTCAGTTATAGATACTTTATGGACAGATCATTTAGACGCGATAGAGAATTTGCGGCAAGGCATAGGGTTAAGGGGGTATGGACAGCGGGATCCACTAGTGGAATATAAAAATGAAGCATTTCGTATGTTTGAGCAGCTTATGAATGCCATAGACGATGAGATTGTACATAGGATTTATAGAATACAAGTACAACCGGGACAACCGCAGGAAAAAGTGTCGGACATGGCTGCAAAAAAAGTATCAAAAGTGAGCGACTCAAAGAAGCTGGGGAGAAATGATCCGTGTCATTGCGGTAGTGGTAAAAAATACAAAAAGTGTCATTACCCTAATTAGTATTCTTGCATTTTGTTTTTGGTAGTGCATATACTGAATATGGATGGAAACTGCCCTTTTTTGGATAGCATGGGGGATTATCTCTTTTTGGGCACTTAAAACATTTTACTTTTCTTTCTCAAAAGAAAAAATTGAGCGACTTAGAAAAGCTGCTTTAGGTTTTCATCTGGCTATTTTTGTTCTCATATTTCTTCCATGGTTACCACCAGTATTAGGTGGAACTAGTGGCTTCACTCTTGCAGTGACAGGAAACATGCTGGCTACACTATTTTTAGCGTTAATTACCCTATCTACGACTCTATTTTTAACAAAAGAGGCATTTCTGATGAAAGTTGCATCAGGAATAACCATAGCTAATACTCTGGTGTTTTTCATTTTAATGTACTCTCTTCGGCCAACAACATTTACTTTAACTTTTTATGACATAGCCCCGATTCTGGCTGCACTTTTATTACTTGTTTGTGATGTAGCAGTTTTACTTCTTTGGCAACAATTACAATTACAAGATAAAAAATTGAAAAGAAAAACCCCACCAATAAATAGAACAGTTATTTTTACAAGTGTTGCTATACTTATCGTTTTAGGATTACTCCTGCTTCGCCCTCAGGCAGATAATGGACAGAC
>CAZIZQ010000037.1:0-7038 GCA_964544105.1 uncultured Gammaproteobacteria bacterium
AGAACCCTTATTTCTTTTGGCGACGGAGATTTCCAGTATTTATTCCCAGGGTGGGAGAGTGAGAAGAATTCATAGTCTTGTTTTTGCGCCAAATTTTGAGGTGGCGGAGAAAATTAATAAAGAGCTGATTCGCCGCGGCTGTAATTTGTTGTCTGACGGCCGGCCGATAGTTGGCATATCTGCAAAAAATCTTCTAGAGTTGATTTTATCGATTGATCAACGGGCCATGCTTATTCCCTGCCACGTCTGGACACCGCATTTTGGTGTGTATGGCAGCGCTTCGGGGTTTGATTCTATTGACGAGGCTTTTGGAGAGTATGCCCAGTATGTCTATGGGGTGGAGACGGGTTTGTCCAGCGACCCGGAGATGAATTGGCAGATGTGGGAGTTGCAGTACCGGTCGATTCTTTCTTTTTCCGATGCTCATAGTCCGGCCAAGATGGGAAGAGAAGCCACCGTATTTACAATTCAGAATTCAGAATTCAGAATTCAGAATGACAATTTAGAATTTAAAATTAACTATGATGATATTACTGCGGCAATAAAAAGAGAAAGAGATGCCAAGCTTAAAATCGGTTATACAATTGAATTTTATCCCGAAGAGGGGAAGTATCATTTTTCCGGGCATAGAAATTGCAAAGTAGTTTTTGGGCCGGAGGATATTAGGACCAAAGGTAATATTTGTCCTGTGTGCAATAAAAAAATGACTGAAGGGGTGTTGTTTCGGGCGCAGCAGTTGGGCAATCCAAAATTTGAAGGTCAGGGTGAAGAAAAGTTAAGCCCGCATGGGATAAAATGGTATACAGATAAAGAAAAGAAACACCCACCATATGTCAAACTTGTGCCGCTTTTAGAGATTGTTGCCGAGAGCTTGGGGTTGGGTGTATCAAGTCAAAAAACAAAAACATTGTTTGCCGATGTATGCAAAACATTCGGGTCGGAGATTGATGTACTGCTCAAAACTCCTATTGAAAAGATACAAGGCATGGGGAATTTGCGTTTGGCAGAAGGAGTTAAAAAAGTCCGTTTAGGAAATATTGCCATAGATCCAGGCTTTGATGGTGAATATGGGAAGGTAAAGATATGGCCCGCCTCGCCGAAGACTCGTCTCGATTCGGAGACGAAGCGGACGGCGAGTCGAGGCGGGAATCACGACGTAAAAATAGAAGAAGCGCAGATGGGGTTGTTTTAATTGTGTGGTAGAATAAAGATATGAAATTGATAGTGGGACTAGGAAATCCTGGGGAGAAATATGAGAAAACAAGGCACAATATTGGCTTTGCCGTTGTCGAGCAATTTTTAAAAGACTTTCAGCCTGTTGGGAAAACAACTTGGACAGATGAGAAAAAATTCAAAAGTGATGAGGCAGAAATTGAGTGGAAGCCCAAGCATGGAGATTTAGAAAAGATATTTTTAGTTAAACCTAAAACCTATATGAATAATGCAGGAATGGCAGTATCGCTTTTTACCTCGTTTTATAAAATAGATCCTGCTGATGTATGGATTGTTTATGATGAAATTGATTTGCCACTAGGTGCTATGAAAATCCGTTTTGGTGGGGCAGCTGCAGGACATCATGGTGTGGAGTCAATTATGGAAAAGCTTGGTACTGATGCATTTTGGAGATTTAGGATGGGAGTTGGACATCCGAAAAGAATGGTAGATGGTAAATCTAGGATATCGAATAAAAGAGATGTGGATGGGTTTGTCTTAGGAGAATTTGGGGAAGGGGAAAGGGGAAAAGTACGCGAGCTTATTAAGCGTGGGGCAAAGGCTATGGAAATGTCGTTAGAAAAAAGTCTAGAAGCTGCAATGAACCGGTTTAATACAAAGTAATGCAAAAGATTGGGCAAATCCTCAAGAAATTTAATCCGGTGGAGGATAAATATATTTCTCGCGAGTTTCAGTCTTTTGGCATCCATTTGGCAGAGGAGCTTGATGACTACAAGCACAAGGCCTTGTATATAAGGCTTGCCAAGACAGTCCACCGGTCGATTTTAGAAAGGGCATTGTCTTTTGTGTCCGACAGCAACGCCCGCAATAAAGGAGCGCTGTTTATGTGGAAAGTAAAAGAACTTAAAAAGGTAAAATGAACCGTTCTTACCTTATTACTTTTATTATTTCTGGCTTTGGGATTTTTTTGGCATTTTTCTTTACTGATAAGCTGTCGCAGTTTAAGTCGTTAGGGCTTTTTGGTATTTTCCTGATTAACTTTTTTGGGAGCGCAACGATTTTTCTCCCCGCCCCAGCGATTGTTTCGGTTTTTGCAGGGGGAGTTGTATATGGAACAATTGCCGTTGCTATAGTTGCCGCAATTGGGGCGTCTTTAGGGGACATGTTGGGGTTTTTATTAGGCAGTTCCGGTAAGCAGATGTTTTTGAAAAAAGAGAATGTATGGTATCGGATGGGGAGGGAGCAGTTTAGTAGGTTTGGGGGATTGTTTGTTTTGTTATTTGCCTTTATTCCCAATCCTTTGTTTGATGGTATCGGGATTATCGCAGGGGCGCTTGGGTATAGTCCCTATCGATTTTTTATCTTCCTTTTTGTGGGGAGGTTTTTTCGGGATCTCATCCTGGCATATTTTGGATCATCAATTAGTAGGTAGTTCTAATAGATATATCATTTAGACACGCGATCGCGTGAAGAAATGATATGAGTTATGAGTTGAGTATTGAGTATAATGAGTAATGAATTGAGTAATGAATGTTGAGATGAGAATAAAAATATGAAGCAGGCGCGTGTGTATATTAGTGGATTTGTGCAGGGAGTGGGGTATCGGCAGTTTGTCAAGCGGAATGCGAGAGATTTAGGTTTGGTTGGTTGGGTTAGAAACTTACCTGCCTCGCCTGACGCCAGCTTCGCCGAATCTAGGCGAGCGAGTCAAGGCGGGCCAGATGGAAGAGTGGAGGCAGTGTTTCAAGGAGGTAGAAAAGAAGTAGAAAAAATAGTAGAAATATGCAGAAAGGGACCTTTTTTATCAGAAGTAGAAAATGTTATTGTTGCATGGGAAGAGGAAAAAGAGAAGCATAATACATTTCAAATTATTTAAGTTCTTCGTCAATGGCTGTTTTAAAGGAGGTGAATGGTTGGGCACCAACAACTGCCTTGCCATTTACAAAAAGTGTTGGGGTACCAGAAACGCCAGCTTTTTGTCCAGCATCCATATCTTCTTTGACAATGTTTGCGAATTTAGAAGAACTAAGGCAACTTTCAAACTGTGAAGGATTCAACCCAACATCCGATGCATATTTTGCAAAACTTACTGCTGCATCAGAGACACTCTGATTTTCCCACTCGGTTTGCTTCTGGAAAAGCAAGTCATGATATTTCCAAAAAGCATTTTGCTCGTTGGCACATTCAGAAGCCTCGGCTGCCTTTTGGGCGTTTTGGTGGAAGGGAAGCGGGTAATGGCGGTAGGCGAACTTTGCTTTACCGGTATCAATATATTCTTTTTTAATCTGAGTTAATGCATCGTCAAAGAATCGCTTGCAAAATGGACATTGAAAATCCGAAAATTCAACAAGGGTTACTTTAGCATTTTTATTTCCCAGGATTGGAAGATGCCCAATTTCTACATCGACTTTTACTAAAGGTGCTGGAGCAGTTTGTTCTTGTATCGGCTGTGTCTGTGTTCCTGCTACCGAAGAAGCGCCACCCTTTTCTAAGTATCTGACTTTAGTGGTGAGAGAGCCTAGAAAGAAAGAACTGATAACAAGGATAACAATAAGTGCTGGAGTATAGGAGAATTTATGAGAGGTATCCATACGAGGCATTGTACGAAAAGTTTTATTTGGTTGTCAAATAGTAATTTGGTGTTGTATTAGTAATGAGGTATAATAGAGACAATAAAATGGAAACAAAGCAGGAAACGTCAACTCTTTCTCCGCTTGCGTCGGCTCTTTTGGAGTCTCTGCAAAAAACCGCCTCCCACGAACATCACAAAAAGATTGTGGTTAATCAATTAGTTTCTAAACTTGCTTCTTGGTACGAAAAGTTGCGAAATGCCATGGATTATCGGGAAGAGGAGGTAATCTTGCGCGCGGCAATTGAGCGAATATTAAAGCGTAGGATTTTGCTTGGGGGGGATGGAAAAAAGATTGCCGAGCCTCTTGTTCGTGAGCTGGTGTGGGCGCGGTATTTCCCAGACGAGAGCGTTTCCGAAACGCTGGTTGAACAGATCGAGAAAAAGATAAATTTATACATGCAGTTTCGGGATAGCGTTATTGATAAAAAAATCCTGAAAGAGTCGGATGCAACAGAATGGATGTATCATCTTATGTCATCTGACATTGAATATTTGCTAAATCCGCTAACAGAGAGAGAAATTGCCTGTAACTTTATGTATCAGGTACTACGCAAGAACGCTTTTATTTCCGATGATACCGACCAAAACAGAGATGTGCAGGTGTTTATTGCGGTGAGACGCGCGTTTTCAAAAGACGACCTGGCTTTTTTGCGGTTTCATTTGTTTAGTCAGTATTATGGAAATAGGGGAATGACAGAGAGTACCTATACAGAAATTATTGAAAAATTTCCCTTGTGTTACAAAGAAATTCAAGCGCAGCTGTCGTATCCAAGAAAAGATAGAATTTATAGTTATGTCAAAAGCAAAACCGGCGCGTTTTTAATACTTGATGATTTACTCGATATTTATAAAGGTGGATTTAGGGAATTGTACGAAAAGAAAGAGGAATTTGAAAAAGCTGTATTTGAGGTGTGTAATGTCCGCTATGGTAATATTACTGGGAAAATCCGCCGGGCGGTAGTTAGAAGCGTTATTTTTATTCTACTGACCAAAGTCTTTTTTGCCTTTGCGGTGGAGGGGACGTTTGAAAGTCTTTTCTACGGCAGTGTGCAATGGAAATCTATTGCCTTAAACACCAGCATTCCACCACTTCTTATGATAGTTGCGGCTTTTTTCTTGCGTTCGCCTAAAAGAGATAATTCACAAAAGATTTTGCGATACTTGCGGATTATGCTTTCGGAAGATCACCCAAACTTTGAGAATCCGTTAGTAATAAAAAAAGTCCCTGATAAAAGGCCATTTTTGGATGCTATTTTTACCATATTGTGGCTCTTGACATTTTTGGTAAGTTTTGGCGGTTTGGTGTATGTGTTGACCTTGCTGCATTTTAATCCGATTAGCCAGGGAATCTTTTTATTCTTCGTGGCCATTGTGTCGTTTTTGACATACCGCATAAGTTTGGCCAGTAGAGAATACATGGTTGATCCAGAAGCGAGCATGTTTTGGCCAATTTTTGACTTTTTCTTTCTACCGATTGTTAGAGTAGGGCAGCACCTGACCGAGGGGATTTCGCAAATTAATGTGGTGCTTTTTATTTTTGATTTTATAATTGAAACACCGTTTAAGGGCATTTTTGGCTTTTTCGAGCAGCTGTTTTTCTTCTTGAATGCCAAGAGGGAAGAACTCTAGCTCCAAATTTTCTCCTTGCAATAAGTATCTTAGATATTATATATTAGTATTCTATGGCAGATGTAACAGATCAAAATTTTCAAACAGAAGTGTTAAAAAGCTCGACTCCAACGCTAGTGGACTTTTATGCAGATTGGTGCCAGCCTTGTAAAATTATTGGGCCGGTGGTTGAAGAATTGGCAAAAGAGTATGAGGGAAAGGTAAAAGTGGTAAAGCTAAATGTTGATGATAATCCTCAAAGCGCGGGACGATTTAATGTAATGAGCATCCCAACACTGATGATTTTTAAGGCTGGAGAACCGGTAAAGACCATTATTGGAGCCGAAGCCAAAGAAAGTATCAAGAAAGCGATTGATGAAGCAATTGCAGTGTAGATACAATTTAGAATTCAAAATTCATAATTCATAATTCATAATTCAGAATTAAGTTTAGAATTAAGAATTCTAAATTCTTCATTTCATTCTGAACTCTGAATTCTACATTCTGAATTTTTGCTGATTAATTACTAAATATGGAGAATCTTTACGATGTTATAATAATAGGATCCGGACCTGCAGGACTTACTGCTGCAATATATACCACACGCGCAAATTTGAAAACCCTCATTATTGCCGGATCTCGTTGGGGAGGCCAGTTAATGCTTACGACTGTTGTTGAGAATTTCCCCGGTTTCCCAGACGGTATCCAAGGTCCAGAGTTGATGGCAAATATGCGAAAACAAGCAGAGCGTTTTGGCACAGAGATTGTCGAAGCCGATTTTACACAGGGTGATTTTAATAAACCTCCTTTTAAAGTTAGTACTGCAGAAAAAACTTACGAGGGTAAAAGTGTAATTATTGCTACCGGCGCAGATACTAAATGGCTTGGTGTTAAAGGAGAAAAGGAAAAAATAGGACGGGGCGTTTCTTCTTGCGCTCCGTGTGATGCACCATTTTTTAGAAATAAAAAAGTTATTGTGGTGGGAGGAGGAGACTCTGCCATGGAAGAGGCATTGGTGTTAACAAAATTTGCAGAAATTGTTACGATTGTTCACAGACGAGAGGCATTTCGAGCCTCGCAGATTATGCAAGATCGGGCAAAAAAAAATCCCAAAATTTCGTTTGTTTTTAATACAGAAGTTATAGAAGTATTAGGGGATCAAAAAGTAATCGGAGTTAAGCTCAAAAATAACCAAACAGGGGAAATAAGCGATATGTCAATAGATGGCGTGTTTGTGGCGGTTGGTCATATGCCAAATACAAAGGTTTTTGCTGGTATAGATTTAGATGCAAAAGGATTTATTAAAGTGCACGATCATTATTTGACAAATGTTGAGGGTGTTTTTGTGGCAGGTGATGTGCACGATGCGGAGTATAAGCAGGCAGTAACAGCAGCCGGGTATGGGTGCGCAGCTGCTTTAGAAGCAGAACGGTGGCTTGCGACCTATTGACAGCTTTAGTACGCTTGTGTTAAGATCGTTTTTACACGAGTAACTCGTTTATGACACGTATTTATTTAGCAATAGCTTTATCCCCGAAAGGGCTTCTGTTGCATTCGTAAGCGAATTCCTCTGTGTGATCGTCGGTCTAGTTAGGGCCGTTAGTTCAGCTGGTAGAACACTTCAT
>CAZIZQ010000038.1:0-3289 GCA_964544105.1 uncultured Gammaproteobacteria bacterium
TCAGAGAGAACAGCTATTACATCAACGACAGAGAAATACCATTTTTCCTTTTTTTCATCGAAGTGACGGCGGATCTTTTTACCTTCAAAGATTGCGATTTTAGTAGTCTTTGCCATGAGGCTATTGTAGCAGATTTTAGGGAGTAGATTTAAATTTTAATCTACTTGTATTGCAGAGTATATGTGCGCAAAAATTACTTAACAAAGAATCGACTAATGTCTTGAAATGTAATAAGTAAAAGAAGTGCGAGAAGAATAGCCATGCCAACTGTGTGGACCATGGTCTCAAATTTTTCTGGCACTTTTCTGCCAGAAAAACCCTCGATCAGAATAAAAAAGAGCCTCCCCCCGTCAAGCGCTGGAATAGGCAAAATGTTAAAAAATGCCAGGGAAATAGACAAAAGCCCGCTAAGATTGAGAATTTGTAACAACCGCTCCCGCATATTTTCAATGTCTATAATGCTGCCAACAACAGAATAAATACCAACCGGTCCAGACACTGCTCCGGAAAGAGGCGCTGCAGTTTTTTTCTCGACAGATGCAACTACAAGAGTTTTAAGTATATCTATGTTGTATGACATAAGATTAAATGGGTGAATAATGCCGGAAAACAATTTTTGCGCTTGCGTCTCGTAAGTTAACTTTGCAATCCTTACAGGAAAAAACCGAATACCGATTGACCCTTCGTCTTTTGGTGGATTTGTTCGCGGAGTTAACCGTACTGTTGAGGTCTTATTGATTTTTGCATCTTCCAGAGATAATTCTATTTCTTTTCCCTTATTATCATTAATTATCGCAAGAAAACCCTGTATGTCAGTGATTGATTTATTATTTACTGCAACAATTCTGGCTGGTGCCACAATACCTGCTTTTTCTGCCGGAGAATTTTTGGAAACCTTGTCGATAATGACACCCTCTATTGTTTGCTGCTGGACAAAAGAAAACTGATGATTTCCCAGTAATGGGATTTCAACAGTATAGCCAACACTAAAGAGATAAATGTAAAAAATAACACATGCCAAAACAGTATTCATGATAACACCGGCAACCACCACAGATGCTTTTTGCCAGGGGTTTTTGGAAAAAAACGCCCTCTCGAGATGTTTTTTATTCTGAATTTTGAATTCTGAATTCTGAATTCTTCCTGCGCCGGCTTCATCTTCGCCGTATAACTTAACAAATCCACCAATCGGCAGCCAGTTTATTGAATAAATTGTCTCGCCTATTTTTTTTCCAAACATCCTTGGAGGCAACCCAAACCCAAACTCTTCAACTTTTATACCAAAGTACTTTGCCACCAAAAAATGCCCAAGCTCGTGGATAAGGACCAATACTGACAAAATAATAAGAAAAACAAATGCGGTTAGTATCATTAAATTTGCAACAGTTCTTCTTCTTTTTTCTTCCCCAAATTATCTATTTCGGCAATGGTGTCGTCGGTTAGCTTTTGCGCCTCTTTTTCCAGCCGAAACTGGTCGTCTTCGGAAATTGTTTTCTCGTTATACTGTTTTTTAATATCGTGCATCGCTTCTTGGCGCACTTGTCTAACCATAATCCTGCCATTTTCCAGTTTTTGCTTCATAAGATGAATCAGCTGTTCTCGGCGCTCTTGAGAAAGCGGTGGTATGGATATTCTAATTATATTTCCATCGTTTCCCGGATTTAAACCAACATTTGCCTCTTGGATGCCTTTTTGAATCTCATCTAAAACGGATTTATCAAAAGGAGTAATAACAATAGTCTGGACATCTTGCACCGTAATAGTTGCTAATTCCACTATTTTCATTCGAGCTGTCCCGCCATACACACTTACAACAATATGATCAACCAAACCAGCAGTTGCCCGACCGGTACGAACCGTTGCCACATCGTTTTTTAATACTTCCAATACCTTCCCCATTTTTTGTTTGATTCCATCAAGATTCATATTGACAAGAATACCACATTTATGGTATAAATTACATAACCTACCCGACATGCATGCATGTCGGGGTTTTATTTTACTATACCTGTAACCTCCTGTGAATCAATATCTAAAATCTCCACTCTCTGTTTTGGGTGAAACTTTATTCTATTATCTTTGAAACTAAAAATATACATTTTGAAATGGAATGCACCCTTATGCATAATTTTATTTTCCAAACAAAAAATATATGCTCTCTTTTTACTGTGATTTCTTTTAATACTAAACAATGCTTGGAGAAAATCCGCATCTCCAGTTAAAAGATAGACAGTCTCATATTTATCTAAAAAAGCAAAACTGACAAGATCAGCAGTCAGTTTTACATCTACTTCTTTTTCTTTCCCACTCGCCTTTGAACGATATCCAGTGAAAAATACAACGTTTTTCGTTTCTTTTACGCTTTTATAAAACAAGGCTTCATTTTTTAGATATAACTTTTCTTTCTTCGTTGGATTTTTTGATTTTGGAGAGTACGAAGCGTAAAAGTAAATTTTATCAAACTTAACACTAATTTCTCGCTCTGCCTGTTTTATGAGCAAAGAGAAATCTAGGTACTTGCTTGGTCCAAATAATTGGTACTGCCCAGCATATAAATTCGTCCCATCAACAAAAAGAAACGTCTTTTTAACCATAACCACTAATGTATCATGTTAAACTACACTTTCCACCTTAGAGGTGGAAAGTAAATTGAAAATAGTAGGTTATCTCCTATCGATAGCTTGCTTTAAAACAACAAATGGTTTGTGATACCCCCGTACCAGCGCATCTTCTACCAGCATTGGATCAGACCATTCCTGTTCTTGTAAAACTTCAACGCCATCAGACCGTGCGAAAACTAATTCTTTTGTAGCAACTCGAGCGAAAACACCTATATAATTTATATGGTCATAACTATATCTAACTTTTTCTTGTGCCTCAGACCAACTTATTCCACCAACAACTACTCCATTATTTATATCAGGTCTCCATTCATGAATTGCTACATCAGGATGATCGGGTCTCATAACTTCAGCCAATTCTTGAAGTTTTATTGGCATTCTTGCTGCATCAATAATTTCCATGCCTCCTTGTAAAAATCTATCTTCATATTTACGATGGTAACTCGGATCACCCCAAGAAGTAATGGGCTTTGGAGAATCAATTGGACCCCGTTCAACAGCTTCTTTCAATGTCATTTTCTCACCTTCTTCTGGACAGAAAGCTTACTCACCAATTGCAATGCGAGCGATATTTTTAACAGTGATATTCTCGCCAACTTTTGCTATTGTTTCTTTAACAAGCGCTTCTATTGTTTTTGAACTGTCTCTAATATACTCTTGCTTAAGCA
>CAZIZQ010000038.1:3299-6987 GCA_964544105.1 uncultured Gammaproteobacteria bacterium
TCACATAACACTTCTACCATTGCACCCACTTTTCCGTTTTGATGGATGTAGGATTCTATTAGCCCTTGCGAAGTTTCCCTGTCTGCTTTTTTGGCAGCTTTTTCTATGCCGCGCTTTTTGAGCCACTCTTTTGCATGTTCGTAGTTATTGTCTGTCTCTTCGAGTGCTTTTCGACAATCTGCCAAGGAAACCTGTGTAACACTACGAAGTTTTTTAAGAAGTTCTATATTTGCTGTTGCCATAATTTTCTTGTCATGCTGAATTCATTTCAGCATCTTTTTTGTTTGAGATCCCGAAACAAGTTCGGGATGACACATTACACGTTTTATACTTTTTTCTTTCGTCCTCGCTTTTTTGGTTTTTCCTCTTTTACCTTTTCTTCAGCTTTTTTCTTTTCTTTTTCCTCCTTTGGCTCGCTCGCCTCGCTGTAGCTCTCGCCTCGCGGCGAAGCAGCGGGTCGGCGAAGCGGGCCGGAGCTTTCAGCGGAGGCGGCTACTTTTTCTTCGTTTTGAGTTTTTCCTTCAATCCACGCATCGATAATGTAGGTCACAATAAGCTGGATTGATCCTGTTGCATCGTCGTTAGCAGGAATTGGATAATCGATAACGTGTGGATCCGCATTAGTGTCCACAATACCGACAGTTTTTACATGCATGGCATGGGCTTCCCTAACAGCCAGTTGTTCGAGATGGGTATCGATAATAAAGACTGCATCAGGAATACGCTTCATATCGGAAGCTCCGCCATAATACATTTCCAACTTTGCCCGATCTTTTGCCCACAAACCAATTTCTTTTTTTGTATATCGAGACTTTTCTTCGGGATTATTAATTCGCTCTGTTAAACTTTTCAGTTTTTTGTAGTTTTTAGAAACTTCGGGAAAATTGGTAAGGGTTCCACCAATCCAACGGTTAACAACGGCAAAAATGTCTGCTGCTCCTGCTTCTTGGGCACGTTTTACTGCTTCGGCAACAATTGCTTGTGCCTGCCGTTTTGCGCCTAGTACGATAATAGACCCGCCTTTGGCGCTCAAATTCTTAACAAATTCTCCGGCTGCTTCGAGACCTTCTTTGGTTTTGGCCAGATCGATAATGTGGATATTGTCGCGCGCTTCAAAAACATAATCCCGCGATTTGGGGTTGTGACGTGTTACCTGGTGTCCAAAATGACACCCAGCTTCCAATAATTCTTCTAGAGTAATTTCGCGCATATATTAGTTCTTCTTTGGCTCGCCGAAGTCTTTTGACGTAGGCGGCTCCCTCCATCCGACCTTTTAGTCAGGACTATTATCGGATGTGTGTAATTGCTATATGTTACCAGAAAAGATAAAAAAACTCAAGCAACTCTTCGACCTTTTTGACTAAATACTCCATCTGGCTTTCCAATAAGAGAAGGAAAGTGATTATAGCCAAGAGTATTTAGAGCAGATAGTTTAGTGATTGAACTAAATTCTTCAAAAAATGAACTGACTATGATGTTTTGAAACATCTAAGTAAATTCAGACTCCTCCACATGGCTTCAAGAAAAAAATAGATTGACATTGTTAGAGATGATCAGTAAAATCCGCCTATGACACAACCTGCGGAAACTGGTCGAGGAAGAAAAGATCAACCACCAGCATTTGTTACCCAGATACTGGAAGAAAGAGAAAGTGCAGAAAGAATATTTGAAGGTAAAACTGCTCTGGTAATAGGCGCCACTCGAGACATTGGCGCTGGTATTGCTCTTGGTTTTGCCATTCATGGAGCATCGGTAATTGGCGTCCATCGCGACGCAGGAAAAGACGCGCGGGCTCAACCAGTGATTGATGCTATTAACTCGTGCGGTGGACTTACGGATTTTCCCCTTTGCGACATAAATAATGCAGAGGATCGAACCAGACTGCAACAAACAATAGAGGAAAAATTTGGCGGACAGTTGGACTTTTTTGTTCTTAACGCCTCTGTTGGACCAACACTAAAAAAGGAGGCAGTCGTGGCGCTCGCTTTGGAGCTGCTTCCTGTTATGAAACAGGAAGGAAAAGTTTTCTTGCTGCAAAGCACGCCAGCCCATTTTAGCAGACAAATAGAAGCTTTGGGTCAAATGCCAAAATTGTATGAAGATGTGGCAGAGGAAAAATACCAACTGTGGCAAGATTTACTTTCCCAAAAATCAATGTTTGACAAGTATCAAGTAACTTTTATCAACATGTGCGCTCCGTTTGTTCCAGAAACATGGAATGGCAAAAGATTTATAGATAGAGATCCAACATTTGAAGAGAAAAACAACATGCTATCGGATGCGCTCGGTCTTCCTCACACAGTAAGTATAAAAACAATCTCCCAAAAAGCAACTGAACTAGCAACGCGTGATGATTTACCTTTTGGCTATGTCGAACTATTCGACGATAATGTGTATGATGCCCAATCATTACTTAAACCATGGTACCCTGATGATGATATCTTAATTGAAACAGTAATTAAAAAAACAGGACGCACGTATGATAATTATGAAGAGCACAAAGCATGGGAAGGAAGACTTGTCTTAACACCGCAGAATTTAGAAAATGGTAGTCTCGCTAAAGATTTCATAAGAAAAGCAACCGTGCAAACACTAGTTGCCGCCGCAGTCCTTCAAGGCATTGATGCAAAAAGCGTATCGCTAGATTTTATAGATCACTCGTCTTTGCGCGGACAATTTAAAACTGGTGATGTCATATCTATTAGTGTCATCATAACCGAAGAAACCAATGGTCATGTAGTAGGAGAAACAGCCGCATTTAGAATCTAAAAAACTTTTATGGTATGCTGATTCAACATGAAAAAACTGCTAACAAATGCCCAACTGGACAAACTTTCCGATCTTTCGTTGGGGTTGGGACAATTATTTTTCGCTTCAACAGTTATTCCTTATATTATTCCAATCCCAGCTATTGACAGACCTCCACAAACTGTACTACTATTTGGATTAAGATTCGCCATAGTATTTTGGATATTCGCGATTTGGATTGTTAGAAAAGTTAAATAAATATGGAATTCAGTCAAACAACTATTGGGTACTTACTTTTTTATTTAACAGGTGGCGTGCTGCTCATTGCCATGATTCTCCTCTACATGGCTACGAAGAAACGGTAGAAATTTACGGAACGGGGAATTTGACGCAGAAAGTTTTTATTTCTTTGGCAATTGCGAGAAGTTTTTTATTTTTGACTACTTCTTTCCTAAACTTTTGTAAGATTTCAGACCTTCCTTCTTTATCCATAGGCAATGTGTAACCCTTTACCTCGTCTATTGCCCTAACAATCCAACCAGCCACTTTTACCATATCTTTTTCTTTCATTCCCCTAGTTGTCAATGCAGGTGTTCCCATTCGAATACCGGATGTGTAAAAAGGAGGCATTGGATCATAAGGTACAAGATTGTAGTTTAGTACAACTCCGGCAACTTCCAAAGCTTCTGCAGCAATTTTTCCACTGATTTTTTGTTTTTGTAAATCAACAAGTACTAAATGATTATCTGTTCCGCCGGAAACAACCTCTAAACCCCGTTTTGTCAATTCATCAGCAAGTTTCTTGGCATTGGCAACAATTTGTGCAGCGTATTTTTTAAATTTAGGCGTACTTGCTTCTTTAAGCGCCACTGCAATTGCTGCGGTTTGATTGTCGTGTGGGCCCCCTTGCATGCCGGGAAAAACATTGGTGTTGATTCTT
>CAZIZQ010000039.1:0-6641 GCA_964544105.1 uncultured Gammaproteobacteria bacterium
CCTTTTGGATTTTCTTGCACAACAAACTCAAGATTCAAACCAAAATCCTCTCCATTCTTCAAAAGGTTTTTAAAATGCCCGGCATGATCTGATGAACTGGTGATAAGAACATCTTTAATACCAGCCCGTACCATGGCTTCTAAAGGGAAATAAATCATTGGTTTGTTATAAATAGGAAGAAGATGTTTATTTGTTACCCATGTTAGGGGACGAAGTCTTGTTGCCAACCCTCCTGCAAGAATTATTCCCTTCATAAAATTTTACAATGATACAACAAGTAGAAACGATACAATCGTCATCCCTAATGCACCAATTAGCGTATATTCTACCACAATTTTACTCGTTAAATCATGATTTTCCTTATGATGGAAAAGCCCAATCCCCACATACAAAAATGTTATTATTACAACCACAAGCATTTGCGCCTGTTTACTATAAGAAAACTGCAATGCAAGTAATATCCCTAAAACTATAATGGTAATAAGAGAAAGTACATATGGAAGATGATCATGTATTTTTTTACGCATCACAAAATTACCCCCTGCTTAATAAGCAACACAAACATTAAAATAAAACCTAAAAAAATAATATGATCTACATTATGGCCAACAAATCTAACAATCTTTTTTCTTTCAATAAATACAGCGTCTGCAAACAAAACTAAAATAAAAACCGATAATGTCCCAACCACAATGTACCAAGAGACCTGACCGGTATCAATCATTGGCTTATTAAGAAGCATCGAGGGAACCTGACCTAGCACTTGAGGTGATTGCTTTGCCAAAGGAACACCTTGGGTATTGCCAAACATTTCAACAACAAGCGTTGTGTTTTCATTCAGTAATTTACCCTCTAAAACTGCAAATCCAACATCGCGATAATTTGGAGAAAGCATGTTTTCTTTATGCGTTGGACTTTCCATCCATGCCTCAATAATGTCATCAGATTTAGTAAAACCACGAGCCAAATTTTCCCCCGCATAAACGTAATCGTACTGTACCTGACGAATAAAATACCATGGCGTTGTGCCGTCTGGCGCATTATGCGCCCAGTAATTATTAGCAATCATATTTTCCCCTTTAGAAAAGGCAGCACTCGACAGTTTTTCATTAAGAAAAAGTGCCGATAATCCCATGAGTTGCCGTTTATCATTTGTTAAATCAAGTAATCTTTGTACCGATATATCTGTTGTTGCTCCTAAAACTTCTGGGAATGTTATCTTTGCTTTTACCACTCCCAATTGGACAGAAAAGAAAAAGATAATGATAAAAACTAAAAACTTATGATGCAGCAGTTTTGGCCGGAAATTATTGTGTTCGTGAGGAAGAAAAAATTGGTGCAGAAATTTTCTCATTGCCTAATTAGTATAACACTAATATATTGGGTCAACAAATCCTCCAATTGGCATGTTATTTACCGAAATGTTAAGGGCAAACGAGAGCGCATTGGCAATAGAAATTCCAACGCGAATACCGGTAAACGAGCCTGGCCCGGCATTTACCTCTATATCTGTAATATCAGATAATTTTAAGGAGTGCTTTTTAAGGAGCTTGTCAAAAAGAGGCATAACCACCTGTGCTTTTTGTCTACCAATTTTTTGTTTGATATTATCTGTTTTTCCATTCCATCGCAGCCCAACAACAATATGATCATTGCTTGATGTATCTATTATTAAAGTAGTCATATATCCTTTGTCATGCTGAATGACACGGAAATTGCTCCACTACGTACTATTTCCCACGGCTTTTTTGAACAGTCAATAACTGTTGATGCCATCCCCACAGGACAAACTCCTGGAATAACATAGTCAACTAATTTTGTGAGTTCTGGATTTAAATCCTCATACCGATAAGGTGTTTTTTCACCATGAAAATTTGCCGAGGGACCCAAAATACCAACACCCAAAACCCGAATAAGTTTTCGG
Source organism: uncultured Gammaproteobacteria bacterium (assembly GCA_964544105.1). Lineage (GTDB taxonomy): Bacteria > Patescibacteriota > Microgenomatia > Levybacterales > UBA12049. Next base: position 1,925 of record CAZIZQ010000039.1, read on the forward strand.
GCAATTGTGTGATTGGGAATCCTGACTCCAACTGTTTTTCCTCCCCCGCGAACAAGACTTGGTACAGTATCTTTACTTTTTAAAACAATTGTCAATGCTCCAGGCCAGTATGGCTCGATAAGTTTATCAACAACTTCTTGCGGTATTTCCAAAACATATTTTTTGGCCATTGTAACTGTATCAACCAAAATAGACATGGCTTGTGTCTCCGGACGTTTTCTAAGTGCAAAGAGCCGCCCTATTGCATCTTCATTATCTACCCTACACCCAATACCAAATGCAGTATCTGTTGGAAAAATTACAATCCCCCCCTCTTTTATTATTTTAATAGCTTTTTCAATATCTAAACTCATAGGTTATTTTCCTCTTATTCTCATCCATATATTCAAAATAAACATCTATTCTTTTTTTAGGTAACAAATCCCCAAGCCTCTCTGGCCATTCAATAACCACAATATTCTCAGAATTTTCTAAAATCTCTTCTATCCCTAAACCTTCAATATCATCTTTACTCTGAACTCTGTACAAATCAATGTGATAAAATTTCTTAAATTTCAATTTATAAGTCCTGACAATAACAAATGTTGGTGAGATAATTCTATTTTTTATTCCCAATCCTTTTGCAATCCCTTGAGTAAAAGTTGTTTTCCCCCCACCTAAATCCTCATGCAATGCAACAACTCCTCCACCAGTAAGTTTTTTTGCAAATTCTTCCCCAAGACTTTGGGTTTTTTTATAGCTATCTGTAATCATCTTCTTGACTCTTTTTCCAACTTCGAAACGCTAGTATACCAGACCCTGAAAGAAAGATAAAACCAATACCCATCGAAATCTTTGAGAAATCAAAAAATGATTCTTCAGATTTTTGTACAATTTCTGTAGGCATTGCCGACGGCGTTGCCGTAACCATTTCTCCCAAAATAGATGTTGGACCCATATCCTCTTTTTCATCAAAATTATCTTTAGTTACCATTTTTGCCGTAGTTGGAGTAACAACTTTAACTGTGGGAATCGATGTCGCAGAAGGAGTATTCGTTGCTACTGGTTTTGAGGTTGCCGTTGGCTTGATTGTGGGCGTAGAAGTCGGTGTCTTTGTTGGTGATGGAGTATTTGTTGGAGAAAGTGTTGGAATTAACGTAGGACTAGGGGTACTAGACAATTGACAAATACTATCTGTTGAATTTGGAAGATCTAGTATCTCCCAGATCGAACTACCATTAGGTACTCTACTTGCTGAATTGCTTGGAGATGGTATTCCTATAACTCCACCTGTCCCATAAACCACAGAATTTACTTCGTTTCCATTATTATTTTTTAAAGTTATTGTGTCTCCCCCAGTATTATTTAGCCACCCACTCCCTCTACTAAATAGTCTGAATCCCCCCGGCGTGATACAACCACTCAAATCAATATCATCCGTCGTTTGTGAATTGCTATCAACAAGTCGCCATCCATCCAAAGTAATAATTTCTGTGGGAGAACTATTATATAGTTCGACCCATTCAGGATCGCTATTCGAACTAAATTCATTAATAACAACATCTGCTGCAAAGGAGGATTGAGAAAAAGACAAAAAGATAAAACAATAAAAAATGACTACCGCCCATGAAATGAGCTTTTGTTTCATTATCTAAAAAGCTACTTTATATATTTCGCGAATACTCCCAACAGAATAATAGTCGGAAAAGGGAATATTGCGACCATTTGGCTCAAATGGGTCATTCATTTTATAATTTCCGTCGGAACCGCTAATCAATACAACAAAATGATCTGCTATTGGTCCCCCATCATAGGATATACCAACAACCACAGGATGCCCGGCAGAAAGATTTGAATTTATAGCATCCCGCACCCGGTTAGAAGATCTTCCATCGGCGGTGATGGCATATTTTAACCATGCAGGATAATAAGAAGCAAAATTCTCCGGTATTGAATTTATTGTTTGAGGAGTTACACCTCTATACCCATAATGGGTATACACCATTGCCATTGAGGTGACCAGACATCCATCGCTTGCGAGCGTATACTGAGTGTGATTTAGCGCATTATTGCCCCACTGGGAATCACGCTGATTATAGTAACATCCCCAATCATCACATGATGTCTGATTACTCAAAATACTAGCTCCCCCACGACTAGCAGTAAAATTAGAAAACGCCCGAAGCTGCGCCTCTGCTTGCGCAAGTAATCTTTGATAATTTGCTTCATCTCCCTGGGTTTCTGTTAATAATCTTTGTCTATTTTGTTTATCAACAGTTAGTTGTTTTGTATATGCCTCGAGTTGTCCTTTTAGAGCCTCTACCTTTTTCTTTTTATCTTCAAAGATATTTTTTTGCGTTACATAGTCATTTTTTGCCTGTTGGGTGGCAAAAACAAGCTTTTTGTCATTTTCCTGGGCAATTTTTATGTAATCAAGGCGGGAAAGAAAATCTGATGCGTTATCTGACGAAAGCAACATCTGAAATGGCGGAATACTGCCAACCTCGTATGTAGCAACAACCCTATTAACCAATATTTTTGTTAAATTCTCTAGCGATTTTTCTAAAGTTTCTATTTTTTTTGTGGCAGTTTGAATGTCTCCACTTATTGCCACGATTTGATGTTTGGTTGATGAAATCCTTAACTCGGTAAGTTTAATCTGGTTATCCATAGCAGCAATTTGTGAAGATAATGTTCTTACCTGCCCCTGCTTCTCTTTAACTTTATTTTCTAAATCATTAATTCTGTTTTGCAAATCCTGCTGCTCTTTACTGGTATCAGGCGTTGGTGTAACCGAAACCGTGGGAGTAGACGTTTGAGCAAACGCAGTAGGAAAAAAAACTATTGATAGAAAAAGAAAAATAACTATTTTTTTGTATATTCCCATAATTCATAATTCATTATTTGAGATACCGCAGTACGGCGAAAAAACTCGAGATAAATCCTAAAAATAATGCCAATAACAATTCTATACCAAATAACTGGAAGAAAAAAGACATTGGAAGCGGGAAAAGCGGAATACCTTTTAAGAAAGCCGACAAAAACGGCGTGGCGTACCAAAACAAACCAATTCCCAAAAGCCAGCCAAAAAATGCGCCAATTACCCCATAAAAAATACCTTCAAATATAAACGGCCAGCGAACATACCAACTGGTCGCGCCAATAAGACGAACAATTTCAATTTCGTCTTTCTTTTGAGATATTTTAATGCCAATAATAATGACCATTAAAAATATAGCATCCAGCGCCAGAATAACACTCAAAGATACTCCTATTTTTCTTAAAGCATTTGTCCACGCAGAAAGATTTTGTATCAGGTCTTTTTGAAATATCACTCGATCAACATGTGGTGATTGACCAAATAAGTCCGAAATCGAGGAAAGATCTTCTATTTTGACGGTTGAAACTTTAAGAGCTGCTGGCAAAATATCTGCTGTTACAAGTTCTAAAAGAAGCGGATCATTCTTGTTTTGCTCACGGTAAATACGTAGCGCCTCCTGCTTAGAAACAAAGGTAACCTCTGCTATCTTACCTGTATCTTCAACCAGCTTTTGCAGGGCATCTATTTGTTCTTGCTTAGTTTCTTCCTTAAAGAATGCTGTGACTTGTGGTACAGATTCAAAATACGCAATAATTCGAGACGAGCCAAAAATAAGAAAGGCAAAGAATGTAAGCACAAAAAAAGTTTGGGCCATGATAAATATGGCAGCGAATGCCTGGTATGGAGACCGACGAATGTGACGCCATGTTGTATTAAGATGCCGCATATTTTCCTTTCTTCTGGTCCCTAATCACCCTCCCCTTATCTAAAGCAACTACTCTTTTTCCTAAACTATTTACAATATCAATATTATGTGTTGCCATAATAATAGTGGTGCCTTTTTCGTTTATTCCCTGCAATAACTTTACAACTTCCTGACCAGTAGTAGGATCTAAATTACCTGTTGGTTCGTCTGCCAAAAGAATATCGGGAGCAAAAACCAACGCCCGGGCAATGGCTGCCCGCTGCCTTTCCCCACCGGAAAGCTGAATAGGAAATTTATCTCTATGGGCCGAAATACCAACTTGCAAAAGGATTTCATCCACCCGTTTTTTTGCATCTTCTACTTTTACCCCGGCCACATCAAGAGGCAACAACACGTTTTCAAATATTGTCCGATCCATAAGCAATTTTAAATCCTGAAACACAACACCAATTTTTTTGCGAAGATGGGGAATTTTCCCATGCGGCATTTTTGTCACATCAAATTCACCAACAATAATCGAGCCCTTTGTTGCAATCATATCGTGGATAAGCAACCTAAAAAGTGTTGTTTTGCCGCTACCTGTTTGACCAACGACAAAAACAAACTCTCCTTTTTCAATGAAAAAGGAAATATCGCTTAACCCAAATGTACCCAGCCCAAATGTTTTGGACACTTTATCAAACTTTATCATAAACTACTCAAGGACCTCTACTCTTCCAACATCCATAAGCCATCCGGCTTTCTTTGCAGAATTTGTTTGCCCCCAAACTCTAATCTTTTTTTTGAGAAATTGAGATAAATCAACAATTGATGACGTTAAGTATACATTTTGACTGTCTCCGCCGGGACGGACTAAATGATATTGCCCTTCTCCTTCAACACCCCCCTCTTCTAAAACCCCTTCTGCTTTATCCTTAAACGTCTTTGTATCTTCTGATCCAACGACCGTTCCCTTTTCCATATCGAAGTTAATCGCGAGGGAACTATGATTT
>CAZIZQ010000040.1:0-6327 GCA_964544105.1 uncultured Gammaproteobacteria bacterium
GGCAATAATAATACCGCCATTTGCCGAAACTTTCATACTGGTTGGATCGCAGCCTGCCAGTTCTTCAATAACACGTACGTCACGAAGAAATGGATTTTCATCAAATTTTTGTGGCACTACTTGAGTCTCAAAAATATCACCAAAAGTTCCAATAACTAAAGCAGCAGGTTTACCATTATAGCCTACAAGAGAATAAAAAACAGCGCTGCCAGGTCCATATTTACCTACGCCTCTTCTAAAATCTGCTCTGTTTAGATCAAGTCCTATGAAACTTAATAACACTCCAAGATTTCCTCTAGGATAATCATCCATAGTTTCTATAATTAAGCCAATTTCTCTTCTTTCCGCGTCAATAGTTTCAGCTGCTCTTGGTCTATTTGGCGGCGGTTTGTGAAAAACATTTTCTTTTTGGACAACCGCTCTCCAATTTGTTTCTCCTTTTTGCCATGATGGAGGATTAGTTTGATTATTTGCCCCGCCCAATGGGGCATGTATATTAGGCCTAGGTATTGCATGATGAGGCATAGTAGGATAAAGAGGTCTGGTGCGGGGAGGAATTGATCTTAAACGTGGTCTTTCTGCCATAGGAAGGGATTATATCATATATGTATAATAACCCCCTTACGATTTTCCTAGCAAGCCTAGACCCTACAATTTAGTATTAAATTGGATATTGACAAACTACAATTTAGTAGTAAAATGATAATATATGACTTTGTTTAAACGGACAATTGAAGACAATATAGATAAGTATTTAAAGAGTGAGGAGACAAAAACTTTGTTTGTGTGGGGGCCACGACGGTCTGGGAAGACCACCATTATAAATAAACTGGCTCACGATCTTGGAGTGGCAAAATATAACTTTGATCTACAGTCGGATCGGGAAAAATTTTTACCCCGCAGGGAAGTGCTTGAAAGATTGGTTAAAGAGAATAAAGTGATATTAATTGACGAGGTGCAAAATTATCCCGAAGCAACGGTAGTGATTAAATTACTTCACGACGAGTATGGCACCAAGGTTATTGCCACCGGAAGTTCGGAACTGCGGAAAAAATCGTCTAAAGAGTTTGATACTATGGCAGGGCGATACAACGAAATCTATTGTTTGCCGCTTTCTGTTTTTGAAATTTTAAGAAACGCCAAGCCAAAAGCTTACGATGAAGCAGAATTCCAGAAACAGATGGCAAAAAAGCTGCAAATTTTTGGCTCATACCCAGAGGTGTATGTAGGAGATGATTTACCACATAAAGACAAAGTTGATCTTTTACAGTACATGCTGGATACCTATGTTTTGAAGGATGTGGTTGATATTTATGAGTTAAAAAATCTAAAACTGGCAAAGGATATTCTAACCAAAATTGCTCTGCAGTTAGGTTCGGAGGTTTCTATACGCGAGATAGCAAATTCTTTAGGAGCATATGCTTCGACAGTTTCTAACTACATTGAGATTTTTATTAAAAACTATATTCTAATTCCACTTCCCAGTTTTAAGACAAATATCAGGCGTGCCGTATCCGAACACAGAAAGCTCTACTTTTATGATTTGGGTATCCGTAATATCTTAATACAGGATTTTCGGGATTTGGAACTTCGTCCTGATAAAGGAGGAGTGTTTGAGAATTTTATTATTTGTGAGCTTGAAAAGCAGCGGAAAAATACGAATGCTTTGTGCAACTTCTATTTTTACCGCGAATATGGAGGTAAGGAAGTGGATTTGATAATTGAGGATTATTATAAAAACTACACGGCTATAGAAATTAAGAGTACGAAAGGAGATCATAAAGATGTTTTTCCTATTGCACATACTTCTGAAGTTGTTAACGCCCAAAATTATTTTGAGAAAATAGCTGCTATTGTTCCGCATTAACCCGATAGATCACATGATATAATTCACTTTGTGTTTTCATTCAACATTATTTCCACAGATAAAAAGACTAAGGCCAGAGCGGGGACAATTACGACATCACATGGGGTGATTGAAACACCGGCTTTTGTGCCTGTTGGGACAAAAGCAACGGTAAAAGGTTTGACACCGCAAGATCTTAAAGAATGTGGGGTGCAACTTCTTTTTGGCAATACCTATCATTTACATTTACGACCTGGGGAAGATATGGTTGCGAAGTTTGGTGGTTTGGGAAAATTTATGAGTTGGGACGGCGTGACAATTACTGATTCTGGTGGTTTTCAGGTTTTTTCTCTAGGGCAAAAGAAGATAAAATTGTTTGCCGACGAGGAAGAAACAGAGGTAAACATTGTCAATATCACCGAGGAAGGGGTAAAGTTTCGTTCGCATATTGATGGTTCTTCCCATCTGTTTACCCCAGAAAAATCAATTGAGATTCAAAAAAAGTTAGGAGCTGATTTAATTTTGGTTTTTGACGAGTGTGCCCCACACCCTTCTACTTATGAATATACAAAAACAGCAATGGAGAGGACGCATAAGTGGGCAGTTCGAAGCCTGGCTACTCATAAATCCACCTCCGAGGTGTTGCGAAGCGACTCCTCGGATGGTGTATTGAAACAAGCTCTGTATGGCATTGTGCAGGGGGGAATTTATAAAGATCTGCGGGAAGAATCGGCCAAGTTTATTTCTAATTTAGATTTTGATGGCATTGCTATTGGTGGGGTAGCAGTTGGAGAAAGTAAAAAAGAAATGCGGGATGTATTGAGTTGGGTTTATCCATATCTCCCAGAAAATAAGCCAAGGCATTTGTTGGGCATTGGAGAGATTGATGATATTTTCGATGCGGTAAGTTATGGCATGGACACATTTGATTGTGTTATTCCAACCCGTTTTGGCAGGTATGGCATTGCCTTTGTTTCGCCCGCCTCGCCGAAGACGGAGAGTCGAGGCGGGCCATCAGAGGGGAATATTAAAAATAAATTTAGGCTTCAGATTAGCAAGACTGCATATGCTTTTGCAAGGGGACCCCTTGATAAAAACTGCGCGTGTTACGTTTGTCAAAACTTTACCCGTGCCTATATTCATCATCTATTTAGATCTCAAGAACTTTTGGGGTACCGATTGGTAAGTTATCACAATGTCTATTTTTTGGTTAATTTAGTTAAACAAATTCGCCAGGCGATTTTGGATGGCGTATTTGACAAGCTAAAAACAGAGTGGTATTATTAGAATTATAAAGCTAAGATCCGAATTTTTGGAGTCGGTGAGCTTTAGCAGAATATATAATGCAGGGAGGCGAAACCCAAAAAAAGTCCGCACCATGTGTCGCAAATAAGTGGAGCATGGCAAGATAAGTACAATAACGAGGTGGTACCGCCTTAATGGCCCTTGTTAGATCATCAAATGTATGGTGGTTTGACAAGGGCTTTTTTAATGGGAAAAATATGAAATTACCAAAAATACATCCGCCAGCTGGCGGACAAAAGCCAACATACAAAAAGTTTGGTGAAGGGCAAGATTTCTTTGAGTTGTTTGAAAAACTAGAGGTAAGTTTTGACACCTGTTTTCTTTTTGAATCCTTGGGCGTTGAGGGAAGGCTTTCCCGTTATTCTGTGATTGGTTTTGATCCAAAACACATTATTCGAGCCCGCGAAAACACACTTTTTATTGATGATAAAAGATACGCTGTAGAAAATCCCTACTATGTTTTGCGAGAGATAATGCCAAAACAATCGATAAGTAGAAATTATGCAGGAGGTTTGGTTGGGTATTTATCTTACGAAGCAGTTAATTATTTTGAGTCTGCAATTAATGTAAAAGTTCATAAAGATTTTGATCAGTTTCTGTTTGGGGTTTATACCGATGGGTTAATTTTGGACAAAGTAACAAATGAGCTCTTTTACTTTTTTTATGATCTTGATCGAAGCGATGTTTTACAAAAGATTATGAAAACACAAACGAAAAAGGAAGGGGGCAACGTTACGTTTTTAGGAGACACTTTGACAAAAGAAGAGCATGCAAGAATTGTTGAGGAGGTAAGAGAAGAGATTAGAAAAGGTAATATTTTTCAGTGCGAAGTGGGGTTTAAGTCGGAATTTAGTATGCAAGGAAATGCGCTTGGGGTTTATAAAAGGCTGCGAAAGGTGAACCCGTCTCCGTTTATGTATTTTGTAAAAATAGGTTCGAAAAAGATCATTGGCGCATCCCCCGAGCTTTTATTTGGTCTACGAAATGGGGAAATGACTACAATTCCTTTGGCCGGAACAATTAAACGAGGCAAAAATGAAGCAGAAGATCGAAAGTTAGCAAGACAACTTTTGTCTGACCCCAAAGAGCAGGCGGAGCATATGATGCTTGTTGATTTGCAAAGAAACGATATGGGCCGAGTTTCTGAATTTGGTACAGTCAAAGTGCGGGATTTTATGAGTATCAAGCGGTTTAGCCATGTGCAGCATATTTCCAGTGAAATTGTGGGGATTATAAAAAGAGGGGAAGATATGTTTTCGGCCTTAGCTAGTAATTTTCCAAGCGGAACTCTGTCTGGGGCGCCAAAAATTGAGGCCATGAAAATAATAGATAGAAACGAACCCCAAGCGCGGGGGCCATATGGCGGTGGTGTTGGGCATTTTGGATTTAATGGTGACTGCACTTTTGCCATAGCAATTCGATCGTTATTTGTTTCTGGGAATTATGCATATACCCAGACGTCAGGTGGAATCGTTTATGATTCAGTGCCAGAAAAAGAATATGATGAAATCCAAAGAAAATTAGCAGCAATGAAGGAGGCGGTTTTATGAAAGTTTTAATTATAGACAATTATGATTCTTTTACATTTAATTTATACCAGTCTGTGGGAGAGATTTTGAGACAAAAAAGTGATAATTTTGTGGTGGATGTGTATAGAAACGATGTAATAACAGTATCTGATATTATGAAAAAAAAGTATGACAAAATTATTATTTCTCCAGGCCCGGGCGATCCTTCGGACAGACGATATTTTGGGGTGTGTGCTGATGTGCTAACAGATATTGGTAAAGAAATACCGGTATTAGGAGTATGTTTGGGGATGCAGGGGATGGCACATTATTTTGGCGGGCGCGTTAAACGCGCTTTAAAACCAATGCATGGGAAGACAAGTGTTATTGCCCATGATGGCAAAGGAGTATTTAAGAATATTCCCCAAAATATTGAAGTGATGAGATATCATTCGCTTATTGCGGATAAAACAACTCTGCCAAAAAGCCTAATGATTACAGCAAAATCTTTGGATGGCGATGAAATCATGGGATTGCGGCACGCAAAGTATCCAATCGAAGGCGTACAATTTCATCCGGAGTCGTTTGCCACAGAAGCTGGTAAACAAATGCTTATAAATTTTCTTAAAGTTTATGCTTAATAAATTAATTAACAAACAGGATTTAACACAAAAAGAGGCAGGGGAGTTTTTGCTTAGACTTATGAATGGAAAGATTACTCCTGTTCAAGCTGGGGCAATTTTAACTGCCCTTCGGATGAAAGGGGAAAGTGCCGATGAGATAGTAGGTTTTATTAAGATAATGCGGCAGAGAATGCTGCAAATTAGAGCTCCAGCAAATGCTATTGATGTGTGTGGGACAGGGGGAGACGGAGCGTCGACGTTTAATATCTCAACTGCTGTTGCTTTTGTTGTTGCTGGTTGTGGCGTGCCGGTTGTAAAACATGGAAACCGTGCAGCAAGTAGTAAGTGTGGAAGCGCAGATGTCTTGCAGGCACTCGGCGTGAGAGTTCATCTTACATCAGAACAGGCAGAAAACATTTTGAAAAAAGTTGGCATGGTGTTTTTGATGGCTCCTTTTTTTCACCCAAGTATGAAGCAGGTGGCGACGTTGCGACAAGAATTAAAAATTCGAACGGTCTTTAATTTTTTAGGCCCGTTTGTAAGTCCTGCAGGAGTTAAAAAACAGCTGATTGGTGTCTCAAATATTGAAATTGCCAAAAAAATGGCAGAGGTGGGGAGAAAATTGGGATATAAGCATTTGGCAATTGTCACAAGTGAAGATGGACTTGATGAAATAAGCACTAATGCAAAAACATACCTTTTTGAAGTGAAAGGAACAGGTCTGTCAAAGAAAGTGATAAACCCGCAAAAATTAGGATTTAAAAAGACATCGCATAAGCATCTTATTGGTGGAGATGCAGTGATGAATGCAAAAATTATTAAAGAAATTTTAGATCGAAAGAAAGGGCCAAAACGAGATATTGTTATTTTGAATAGTGCATGCGCATTGGTCGTGAGCGGAAAAGCAAAAACAGTAAAAGAAGGAATAAAACTTGCAGAAAAATCAATCGACAGTGGCGTTGCAAAACAGATTCTGGAAGATTTAATACAAGAGACACAAAAAATATGATTAATTTCAAGGGTTTTGCCATTATTGCAGAAATAA
>CAZIZQ010000041.1:0-6320 GCA_964544105.1 uncultured Gammaproteobacteria bacterium
GAAAGGATCCCACGATCCGCAGATTGTGGGGCCCTTTTGAATCCTTTGATTCAGTACGTCTAGTTAACCATATTTCTACCCATTTGACAACTGCCTCAATTCTTCTTCTATAAAACCATCTAGATCTCCTCCCAAAACACTTTCCGTATTTGCTGTTTCAAAGTTTGTCCGTAAATCTTTTACCATGTGATACGGATGAAGCACATAAGAACGTATCTGATTTCCCCAGCCGGGAGTTTTGTATCCACCCTTTAATTTTTGCTCTTCAATCTTACGTTCTTCCTCTTGTCGTATCCACAATTTTGCCAGCAATATTTTTAAGGCATTTTCTCTATTTTGCCCCTGGTAGCGCTCTGACTGCGCAGTAACCACAATACCTGTTGGCTTGTGTTTTAATCTGACCGCTGTTGAAACCTTATTCACATTTTGTCCTCCATGGCCGCCGCTTCGATAAAACTCCCACTCCAAGTCGTCATCTGGAATCGAAATATCCATCTCTTTTCCATCCTCTATTGCCGGTAAGACTTCAACCAACGCAAAAGACGTTTGGCGTAATTTATCGGCATTAAAGGGAGACTGCCGAACAAGCCTGTGAGTTCCACCTTCATACTTTAAGTTTCCATAGGCATATTTTCCATCTATACTAATCGTTACGCTTTTTATACCAGCTTCATCTCCGGGCGTTTCTTCGATAATTTCGTACGTGTATCCTTTTTTCTCGCAATATCTTGTATACATTCTGTATAACATTTGAGCCCAATCCATTGCCTCCACACCTCCCTGCCCTGAATGAATGGATAAAATAGCAGAGCCTGCATCATGGGAATCGGAAAAATACAAAAGCGTCTCAATTTTCTTCAGTGCTTTTTCTGCTTCTTCATATTCGCCGTTATTAACCAATTCCTGTAGCCACACCAACTCTTCAACTTCTTTTTGTAAATCAGAAAGTAATTTCATTTTTTGGCCCGCAGTTTTATGATCTTGCCAAAAAGAGGCCTTTATACTTTCTGCCTCAAGCTGTCTAATCTGTTGCCTCTTTTTTTCAACATTTACTTTTTCTAGAAGTTTTGTTGTTCGTTGTTTTACCGTATCCATACATTCACCCCAAAAACAGCGTGTAGATAAAAATAACCGAGGCAAACGCCATAATCCCTGTTATAGTAATACCAAGCATGTTAGTTAATCTTCCATTTACACGTTCCCCCATAACCTTTCTGTTATTTGCAATCAGTAAAATCATTACCATAAGCGGAGGAGCTATTATACCATTGATTACCGCTGTGTAATACAATGCTGTTAAAGGACTTATTCCTATAAAATTAATAAGAATTCCAGCAAGCGTGGCAAGAGTAATAACGCCATAAAACCCATGCGCTTTCCTTAATTTCATATAAAGACCTGCCCGCCAACCAAACGCTTCCGAAACCGCATAAGACGCGGAGCCTGCCAAAATCGGGACTGCCAAGAGACCAGTACCAATAATGCCCAAAGCAAAAAGAAGGAAAGCAAAATCACCAGCAAAAGGGCGCAAAGCCAATGCTGCGCCTTGCGCACTCTCTATGGCACTTACTCCATTTGGAAAAAGCGTCGCGCCGGTTGTAACAATGATAAAAAACATGACAAGGTTTGAAAAAAACATACCAATAATAGTATCTATTCTTAAACGCGTAATATCCTTTGGGGTAATCCTTGGTTGGCCTGCCCCAAGTTGCCTTAACCTATGGTGCGCGACTTCTTCCTCGACTTCCTCGTTTGCCTGCCAGAAAAAAAGATATGGAGATATGGTAGTGCCTAAAATCGCAACGATATTAAATATATACTCTCTGCTTATCTCTATACGAGGAACAAATGTAGAAAAAAGCACTGCTGTCCAATCAATTTTTAATGTTATAACAGTAAGTATGTATGCAAATAGGGCGAATGTAAGATATTTTAGGTATCGCGCGTATACCTTATATGAAACAAAAATTTCAAGAACGAGAGTGAGAATAACCATACTCATAAGCCAGAAGATAAATGACATGCCAAAGACAAGCTCTGCGACAGCTGCCATTGCGCCTAAATCCGCGCCAATATTAATTGCATTTGCAACAAGAAGCAGTAATACGGCAGCGTATAAGATTTTTTTTGGGTAGTGTTCCCGAATAACACCAGCTAATCCTTTTCCTGTCACAAGGCCAATTCTTCCGCACATCTCCTGCACAGCCGACATGAACGGAAAAGAGAATGGCGCTGTCCACAATTGCGAAAATCCAAAAAGAGCGCCTGTTTGCGAATATGTTATTATTCCCGATGGGTCGTCGTCTGATGCGCCGGTGATAAAACCAGGCCCAAGTATTTTAAGAATTTTCCTAACTATCTTCATAATGACTTACACATATTCTCACAAAACTCTTTTGCTTGGTTTTTAGGATATTCCTGCAATGCCTTAAAATCATTTAGTATTTTTTGCACCTGGGGTGAAGCAGAAGCAATCTCATCTACGCTAAGATTAGTTACCTGATTTTTCAGGGCGGAAAATTTCTCCTGGACGGTTTCCTGAATTACAGAAGAAGAAAAAGAAAATGGCGGCGGTTGTTTTTTATTTTCAGTTGATTCGGTACTCTTATTTTCTGTGCTTGCGCCGGCAACCTCACTACCAGACTTAACAACCGACTTTCGCACAGAACTCGTTATTTCATCTCCTAAAATATATTTCTTTACCGCATACGCAGTGCCAGCAAACAAAAATAATAACAACACGGCAAGTATAATTTTTTTCTTATCCCACCGCTCGTCAATAAGTTCGATAGAATCTTTCTTCTCCATGAAGTTATTGTAGCATGGATCGCACGTGTTTTTTTGCAATTTCGTAACTTGTTGCATAAAAAACACCTACAATGACACATACTCCTGCAAGAAAAAACAGTGGGGTAAGTTTTTCTCCTAAAATGGGAATGGCAATAACGGCACCGGCAAATGGCGCTAGGTATTGAGAAAGCGATGTAACAAATGAGCTTGTTTTTTGTATAAGTAATTGGGTAAGAAAAAACATAAACGCAGAAGAAAAAATACCAAGCCCTACAACACTACCAATACCAACTACATCAATATTCTCAAGTTGTACCGGTCGCATAACATACTCAATAGGCAAAAAGGGGACAAGAATAATTATTATTGTTACAAAGCTTGCAAATGTCGTAACAACCGGACTATAAACATCTGTCAATCTTTTTGAAACAACGGCATATGCAGACCATGATAAAACGGCAAAAAGCGTTAATATGTTACCAATCAAAGTGCCAAATGTTAACACCTCTGTTTTTATAATTGATTGCTGTATAAGAATACTAATACCAATCACTGCAATAAATAAACCGATAACTCTTTGTTTTGTCATCTTTTCTCGTAAAAAAAGAAAACTCATAACCAAAACTATCCCAGGAACAAAACTATAAAGAACTTGCGAGATAATTGCTGTTGTATATTGAATAGCAATGCTAAAAATGCCGGCATTTCCGGCAAAAAATAGTGACCTGGTAAATAAAATCCAAATATCATGTCTTGTAAAACGTTTTTTCTCTCTGAGAAAAAAAGGTAAAAATATAATTGTCGCAATAATAAATCGCAGTGTCGTAAGTAACAATGGAGGAAATTCTGTTAAACCTAACTTAACTAATATCGGCGTGCTGCCGCCGAGTACACCAACCATGAGTATCCCAAAAAATCCAACCCACATAGAAGCATTATAGTAGGTTTTTAACTTGTTCGACAATGTGGTTTGCGGAAATGCCGGCATCTTCCATAACCTCATCTTTTGTCCCAGAACGAGAAATATGATTAACCGCAAGTTTTATAACTTTCGCATCCTGATCAGAAAGCGCGTCTAAAACAAAATCTCCCAATCCCCCATGCTGAAAATGATCCTCAACAGTGATAATACATTGCTTCATTGTTTCATTGTTACATTGCTGCAGTGTTTTTTTATCGATTGGCTTTACAGAATAACAATCAACAACTCGGACTAAAATTCCTTCATTTTTAAGTATTTCATGTGCTTTTAATGCTTCATGTACCGTAATTCCTGCTGCAACAATAGTGAGCACATCTTCTTTTGAAGAACGAAGAATTTTAGACCCTCCAATAACAAATTCTTCATCTGCGTCATACAACACGGGAGTTTTTGGTCGCAATGTCCGCAAGTATGAAATCCCCTTATGATTGACAAGCTGTACCAGAAGTTTTGCTGTGGACACAGCATCCGACGGATGAAGGACAACCGAATTAGGTAGCGCACCAAACATAGCGATATCCTCAAGACCCATCTGCGACGGCCCATCTTCACCAATTGAAACACCAACGTGTGAACCAACAAATTTGACGTTTGCTTTTGAGACTGCTGCCATGCGGATTTGATCAAATGCCCGGGTTAAAAATGCAGCAAATGTGGAGACGAATGGAATTTTTCCAAGTGTAGAAAGTCCTGTTGCAACTCCTACCATATTTTGCTCGGCGATAAAACATTCTATAAACCGACTCTGATGAGCTTTTAAGAAATTTTGTGAGTAAGTTGAATTTTTTGTATCACCGTCAAGCGCGTAGATTAACTGATTTGTCTTACCCAAGTCTGCCAAAATTTTTCCATATACCTCGCGCGTTGCAATTTCCTCACCCTTCTTGTAAACCACGCTCACCTCAGAGGAGCCATGGTTTTCAGCCTGCCACCGTCCGAGGTGCTTATTACTTGGAACTCCAAGATTGAATTTTAAATCATCCGAAACTTCTCCCAATTCCAAAAGCGCTTTTTCCAACTCCTCTTTTTTGAGCGCCTTACCATGCCAGCCATCTTTTCCTTCAGTAAAAGAAACACCTTTTCCTTTTTCTGTCTTTGCAATAATCACAAATGGTTTTTCAGACTTATTATTTACCGCTAATGATAATGCTTTATCAATTTCTGCAAAATTATGTCCGTCAATTGCAATAACCTCCCAACCAAAGGCTGCAAAACGATCAATATATTCATTCATATGGTGATCAAACATAGTCCCCTGGCTTTGCCCCAAACCATTAATATCTGCAATGGCAATAAGATTATGTAGCTTATAATAAGATGCAAAATTTGCCGCTTCCCACACGCTTCCCTCTGCCAACTCCCCATCCCCCAACAAAACATATACCTTTGGTAAATTTTGACTTTTGACTTTTGACTTTTGACTTTGAGCGCACAGCGCGAACGCCATTCCAGCACCTACCGATAAACCCTGCCCCAAAGACCCGGTCGTAACCTCGGCATATGGGAAACGCGGGGTAGGATGTCCTTCCAAACGGCTGGTAAATTTTCGAAGTGTTTTTAGTTCTTCCAGTGGTAACCCACCCGCGACAGCAAATAAGACATAAAGTAATGGCGCAGCGTGCCCTTTGGATAAGACAAAACGGTCGTTGTTGGGATTTTTTGGATTTTGTATATCGTAGGTAAAATACTTATCAAATAAAACGGTAGTCAAATCTGCTGCGGACATGCAAGAGGTAGGATGTCCAGAACCAGCAATGGTTGTTGAAATAAGTGACCATTTACGAATTAACGTTGCTTTTTGCTTCCAGTCCATATACTTATCCATATTTCTACTCAATAATATCTTCTTCTAAAACAACATCTTCTTCGCCACTACTTCCTCCTATATCTGATGATACTGCCGCTGCCTGGGGAGCAGAAAAAGAAAAATTAGAAAGCACAGTGGAAAACGCAGAATTCCAGTAGTCATTTTCACCTTCAGGCGAAACTTCTAACTTAAAAAGCACTTTTTGATCTATAGCCACAATAATTGTCTTGTCATTTTGCGTTATAACTTTTGCTTGGATATTACTAAGTGATACTGATTTTTCTACAGAAGTGGTGCCAACAATATTTTTAGAAACCCAATCGTCTAAAGTTGTTAACTTTGTATCCTCAATAACAAAAGATAGCTTGCCAGCAACCTTTTGTGAACTTACAGAAATATCTGTATAGACGGCCGAATTAGTGCTTTCTTTTTTTGCAACAATCAAATCATCTGGATAATCAAACTGAAATCCCGCATCGTCAATATAAGTTTTTGTTGTGAGAGAAGGCATTTTTTTTGTTTCTACCGATATATTTTGCTGCAATGGTGAGGGCTCTGGTTTTTTTGAAGAGGAAAAAAAGAAAACGCCACTTGCAACGAGCACTATTACTACCCCAAGACCAACAAACCGCACAACATTTGGATTTTTCATGATCCTATCTAGTATACCACTATCTCTACTTTCAATCTACAAAAGTAGAAATGTGCTATTGGTATTTGAGTTCATCTTTCATACACATT
>CAZIZQ010000042.1:0-4688 GCA_964544105.1 uncultured Gammaproteobacteria bacterium
CGAGTGGGGAGAGGGCAATTGTTTTTTTATATTTTTTCTCAAGCGCTAGTTTAATGAGATAATCTGCAAAGTGGGGGTTTTTGGGGAGGATTGGACCATGGAGATAGCTGCCGAATGAATTTTTATATACAGCGCCTTCTGTTTCATCTCCACCATTATTTCCAAATCCAACTTTTACTTTACCTAAAGGTTTAATATTCTTTCCTAAGTAAGTTCTTCCTCCATGATTTTCAAAACCGACAAGAGTATCAGCGTTTAGTTTGACAACGATATTTCCAATGAGTCTAGGATGATTTTGTCCTGGATTCTCGGTGTAGAGATCGAGAATATCAAGTCCTGGGATGATTGTTCCGTCGGCTTCTTTGTAGTATTTGCCTAAAAACTGGTACGCTCCACAGATATATAATCCTGGAATGCCTTCCTCAATCGTTTTTCTTAAATCGTTTTTCTTAAATCTTAAATCTTTTGCTACGATAGTTTGTTGTCTGTCCTGCGCGCCACCCATGAATAGCATATCGCATATGGCTAATTGCTTATGGTCAAAACCAACATCAAGTTTTTTTACTTCAATTTTTATCCCTCTCCACTCACAGCGTTTTGAAAGCGCAATGATATTGCCACGATCTCCATAGGTACTCATCAGTTCTGGATACAACCAGCCGATAGTTAATGATTGTTTCATAATATTTTTTTACCGGTTAGGATTTTGCGAACTTCAAGCATAGCAGAGTAAGTTGGTAAAATGTAAAGAGTTTCATTTTCTTTAATATTCTTAAGATTTTCGCTGATTGCTTGTTTGAGATCTGTGTAAACCTGCTGCTTTAAGATGTCCGCATATTTCAAACGGAGTGCCATGTCATATACTCTGTCACCAGCCACAGATACAGATCCGTGTGGATCGATTTGCTCGAAGTCAACATCCCAAATCCAGGAGACGTCGCGGCCGTCCGGGATTCTGTCATTTAAGACTAAAAGCAAGTGTTTACCGTTTAATTCTTTTACTGTCCGAAGTGATTCGTTGAAGCTTGTTGGATTTTTGGAAAGAAAGAGTTGCACTTTTTTGCCGTTCACTTTAAGTATTTCTTGCCGACCAAAAGCTGGGGAGAAGTTTTGCAGAGCAGAATCAGTAGTTTTTTGATTTATGCCAATGCTTTTAGCAGTAAGAGTTGCAGCAAGTGTGTTGTATCGGTTATATACCCCTGCGAGGGGAAAAAGTGGTGATATCTCTGTAAGGCCTGGCCTTGCGAGGCCACAATTAGTACATTTCCAATCCCCAAGGTGAGAAAAATATGTGGTTTTATAGAAAAGTTTTTGATTACAGTTGGAGCAGAAGGTTGAATCTGCCGCGTGTTGGGGTGTTTTAACGCCGAGAGATGGATCATTAAGACCAAAATATAATACATTTCCTTTATAGCCTTTCCCCAAAAAGGCGATTTGCGGGTCGTCGGCATTGAGAATAAGAGTTGTTTTTGTTGGAAGGTTTTCAATAGCTGCTTTCCACTTTTTTGTAATTGTATTAACCTCGCCATACCTATCTAATTGATCGCGGAATAGATTGAGAAGAATCAGATAATTTGGCGTAATTTCTTTTAAAGCAAGTGGCAGGGTATTTTCGTCTACTTCAAAAATAGCAAAGTCCTGTTTGATATCTCCTACTAAATTACTATGCTGTATTAAAGAGGAAGCAATGCCATTTAATAAATTTGCTCCTGCTTCGTTTTGGAAAACGCGATGTCCGCTTTTTTCAAGAATTGTCTTGATAAGTTTTCCCGTGGTTGTTTTGCCGTTTGTTCCGGCAATAAGAATTATTTTTGATGTCGTTAGGGTGTCGCGAATGAAGTTTTTGTTGAGAATGAGCGCTATGTGTCCAGGCCAGGTTGAACCGTTACCAAGGTTTAGGAAACGACTGATTTGAGAAATAATTTTACCTACAGATATTAGGATTTTAACCATTTGACAAACTCATTATACGGCAAGGTGGTGAGGATGTCACTTTTTGTCGCCCAGCCTCGCCTGGCCACAGCTACACCATATTTCATCATATCCATATGCGATGTGGCATGGCTATCGGTATCTATTACAAATTTTACCCCATATGTTATTGCTTCATTAACCAGGGAATCTGGAAGATCAAGTCTGCTTGGCCAGGCATTAATTTCGAGTGCCTTGTTATGTTTGACGCAGAAATCAAATATTTTATCCCAATCAAGCTCGTATCCATTTCTTTGGTTAAGAAGTCTACCTGTTGGGTGGGATAGAATTTTTGCTTTGGGATGGGAAAGTCCGTTTATTGCACGTTTAGTCATATCTTCTTTGTTTGTTGAAAACGAACTGTGAATTGATACTAGTGTAGCGTCTAGATATTCAAAGCATTTATCATCGATTGCAAGTTCACCATTGGCTAAAATATCTGTTTCAAGTAAATTTATTATTCGAACACTTTTATTGTTTGATTTAAGTTGTTCAATTTTATTCTTTCTCTTTGCCAATAATGAATAAATCTCGCTTTTAGAATGTTTAGAAACGCTGGGGTTATGCTCGGAAAATCCAAGATATTCATATCCTAATGCTTTCGCCTTTCCAAGCATTTCTTCCATGGTGTTGTTTCCTAAATCGTGGCTTGGCTCGATTGGATAGTTTGAATGGATATGTAAATCCCCTTTGATGTCATTCAATTCAACGAGTTTTGGTAGTTTGTGTTTGAGGGCAAGTTCGATTTCTCCAGTATCTTCTCGTATTTCAGGAGGAATCCAATCCATACCTAGAGCTTTATAGAATTTTTCTTCTGTATCAAAGTGTATCATTTTTTCTCCCTTTTTGATTCCTTTCTCCGACAAAGACATCCCAAGCTTTATTGCATGCTCACGAAGCTTAATATTGTGGTCTTTACTGCCAGTAAAGTGCTGCAGAAGCGACCCAAACGAGTTTTCTGGTTGTACCATTAAGTCAACTTGCGCACCCCCAATAATTAGAATTGAAGCTGAAATATCACCTTTTTCAATAATTCGTTCGTGTGTTGGGTATGAAACAAAGTGTTCGATAACTTTTTTGGGGTCATTAGTAGCCACCGCAATATCGATATCACCAACTGTTGTCTTCATGCGGCGGAGGCTTCCCAGAGGGGCAGCCTCAATAACTTCGGGGATTTTTTTGAGATAGCTAATAATTTTTTCTGCCTGTTCAAATGCATATGGCAGTACTAGGCGGGACAGTTTGCCTTTTTTTTCTTTGAATTCGGATAAAGAGCGAATAATATCACTTTCTGACTTTTCGCCAAATCCTTCTAGCTTGGCAATTTTATTCGCTTTAGCAATTGTTTCGAGGTCGGAAATGACTGTTTTTGGGTCTTCCAGGTTAAATTCTTTTACCAGTCGATATGCTTTTTTAGGACCAAAGCCTGGGACATCCAAAAGCGGGAAAACAGCTTCGGGAATGCCTTTAAGTACACAGTTAAAATGTTTTACATTACCGGTTGTGAATAGTTCTTCAATGTGCGATTTAATAGATGGACCAATACCGGGTAATATATCCAGTTTACCTTCTTTATAAAGCTCATAAAATTCTCCATTGGCGTGTTCGATAGTATCTGCTGCTTTTTGGTAGGCAATAATCTGAAACCGGAATTTTTTTTCGTCCTTTATGGTGTAGGCTGCGGCAACGTTTCGGAAGATGCGTGCAATATCTTTGTTACTCATGGGTAAAAGCATATCAAAGCATTGACGCAAACGCAATAATTTGTTAGGATTGTTTGGCTTTGGGGTCATAGCTCAGTTGGTTAGAGCGCTTCCCTGTCACGGAAGAGGTCGCGAGTTCGAGTCTCGTTGGCCCCGCCTTCGGTCGCAAAAGGCGACTTACAGCGGGTAAAACCCGCTTAAAGTAGCTCTTGACACAGAGAAAGCAGTCGGGTAAGATGCAAGCAGTTTATCAGGCCTCATAATTCCACTGCCCGGAAGAGGAAATAACTATGGCAAGAAAAGCAACTAAAAATATCTTATCTACGCCGGTAATTCCACAGACAAAATTTAATTTGTCTGATTCATTTACCAGTTTGTTATTGGGAGTAGTTGTAGTTATGGCGGCGATTATTCTTTTCTTTTCGTTTATTCGAGGAGGGAAACAAGAAGTAGCTACACCAACATCTCTTCCAGAAGAAAAAATTTCCAAAGAGCTTGAAAAAACAAACAAAGAAGAAGCAGAGACCACAAAATCAATGTATACAGTTGTGGTAGGAGATACCTTGTGGAGTATTTCGGAAAAGTTTTATAAGTCTGGTTTTGAATGGGAAAAGATTGCCAAAGCTAATAAAATAGCTGATCCGGCAAATCTTGAGGAGGGGACAAAAATAACAATTCCCGGTACTGACACACGAATTCTTGCGACCAATACTTCTGTAGAAAAAGAAAAGGAACAGGCTACAAATGCAATTTCTGGTGACTCATATACAATTGTTCGTGGAGACGATTTATGGGATATTGCTATTAGGGCATATGGTGATGGATACAAATGGGTAGAAATTGCCAAGGCAAATAATCTAACAAACCCCGACCTAATTCATGCAGATAATGTCCTCAAGCTCCCCCGCTAGCAATAGTATTAAGTATTAGGTATTATGTATTAAGGGAAAGGGTTATTTCGCGGGGTTAGTACACCGGTAGTATGCCACCTTCCCAAGGTGGAGAAGCGAGTTC
>CAZIZQ010000043.1:0-2625 GCA_964544105.1 uncultured Gammaproteobacteria bacterium
GTTGTTGGCTCTGCAGGTTGTAAATGGGTGTAGGCCATACACACAGTATCTTTATGGTCGTTAATTTTTTTGGCAAAGACTGAAAGGAGTTTTTTAAGCTTTTCTTCAACAATTTGCAAAGATTCTTTTATGCGAATCGCATCGGCATTGTCTTCGATATCCATAGAGGTTGCACCAAGATGAATTTTTCCTCCGCCGATTTTGGCTTGAGAGGCAAATACTTTAATTTCAGACATTAAATCATGGTGGGTTTCTTTTTCGATTTCATGTGCAGCTTCGATATCTATGTCATTTTGGTGGGCGATAAGGTCGTCAAGCTCAACTTTTGTTACTAAACCTTGTTGGTGTTGGGTTTGGGCGAGCGCTACCCAAATTTGTCTCCAGATTTTTCGTTTGTTAGTTTCAGACCAGATTTGTCGTAAATGTTCGGACCCGTAGCGCCAGGTAAAAGGGGATAAAAAAGTAGAATAATCGAAGCTAGGCATATTTGTATTATAGGATATAATTTATAAAAAAGCAATATATCATTTAAATTGTACTTGCAGGGTGGTGTTTAGAGCTGCTGCTAGTCTTTTAAGAAAAGAAATAGATGGGCTGGTTCTGGCTTGTTCTATTCTAGAGATGACAGATTGAGTAGTATGCATTTTTTTTGCCAGCTCTTTTTGGGTGATTTTTCGTTCTATTCTTGTACGAATAATTGCTTTGGCAATTTCGAATTCTGGTTGAGACTCCTCATAGAGTTTTTTAAACCCAGGGTCTTTTAGTAATTCTTTTTTTAGTTCATTCCAGTCTTTCATATTCTTATAATATCGCAAATTTGCGATACTTGTCAACCCTTAGTTTTTCTTGATTGGTATTCGTCTAAACGTTTTTGGGCAATAGAAATTTCTTTGGTGGGTGTTTTTTGAGTTTTCTTTTTAAATCCATGTAAAAGAAGAAACATTTTTCCAGTGATGGTGACATAAAAAATTCTAATGCTGTCTGCTCCAAGTATGCGAAGTTCCCAAAGAGAGCTACCTGTTAATTTTTTGCAATGAGGATAAGCACCTTCTAGTCCAAATTCCTCAAGTAGGTCAAGTGTTTTGGATACTTTCAAACGTGCCTTCTCTTCCAATGATTTAATAAATTCTTCAACGGGTTTATCTCCATTAATAGACTCATAAACTTTAATTTTCCATTTTTCATCCATAAAGTTATCGTAGTAAATTACAGGATAAATTTGTTGATGATGTCAACTACTCCGTCATTTTCCACAGTTGGAGCGATATAGTCGGCTATTTCTTTTAGTTCTGGTACGGCATTTCCCATAGCAACTTTGAGTCCGCAACTCATCAACAGTGGAAAATCGTTATACCCATCACCAACACCAATCATATCATGAGTTTGAATACCTAGCAATTTGGCAACTTCAAAAACACCATGCTGTTTGGTGGCTTTGGCGTGGGTAATAGTGATACAGAAAAAACCTTTATTCCAGGAGGGTACTTTATGGGCAGCAATACCTGGAAGATGGGAAATCTTTGCAATAAGATTGTCTGCTTGTGGGTTTGTGAAGTCAGCGCCAATATAGATTTGAAAAACCCGCTTTGGAATAGATCTAAACGGCGGGTGGATATTGGTGTTGTCGTTGGTAAACCAAAAAGAAATACCCTCTTTTGTTAAAATGTCGGAAAGTATTGCAATGTCTGCCTGATCCATTGGCTGCTCCCATACAAAATCCCGTGTTTTTGTATTTATAATTTGCGACCCGCCGTTAATTACAGAGTATCCGCTTAGAGATAAATGATCAAGAATACCTGCGGCATAAATATATGGTCGAGAGGTAGCAAGGCAGATATGGACGTGTTTTTTTGCTTTTGTTATGGCATTTGTGACTGCAACAGATGGTAGTCCTCCTTTTTGGTTAAGAATAAGCGTGCCATCAAGATCAAGCATGATTGCCTTGTACTTTTTTTTCACTTTGTAATAATTTCGTGGCGTTTTGGGCCGGTGGAAATATAGGAGACTTTGACACCAACCAGTTTTTCAATTTCTGCCAGGTAGGCCTTGGCTTCTTTGGGAAAGTCTTGAAAGCGGGTTTTACCTTGTGTTGGTTGTTGCCAGCCTTTCACAGTTTTGTAAACTGGCATTACTTGAGATAGAAATACTGCCGACCCTCCGGCATAGTCCACTTTTTTCCCTTTATAAGTATATCCAATACAAATATCAATTGTTGGGAAACCATCAAGAATATCAAGTTTGGTAATGGCTAGGTCTGTCATGCCATTGAGCTCTGCGGCAAATCGGGTAAGCACGGCATCAAACCATCCGCAGCGCCGTGGCCTGCCGGTGGTTGCGCCAAACTCGCCGCCTTTTTCCTGCAACAGCCCCCCCGTTTTATTTATAAGTTCGGTGGGAAACGGGCCTTCGCCAACACGGGTGGTATATGCTTTGGCAACCCCAATAATTTTTTGTACATGCTTTGGTGCAATACCTGCTCCGGCAGTTACGCCACCGGAAACTGTTGTCGAGGCGGTGACATATGGATAGGTGCCCCAGTTATTATCTAATAAAATACCTTGCGCGCCTTCTAACAGCATTGTTTTTTTGGCTTTTATTGCCTTTTGGATAAAATGGTATGGTTCT
>CAZIZQ010000043.1:2635-3819 GCA_964544105.1 uncultured Gammaproteobacteria bacterium
GGCTAAGTTTTGCAAAAAGGGAGAAATATGTTTTTTCAATCTCTTTTTGATCAAGTGGTTTTTCACCAAGGGCAACGAGTATTTTATTTTTTACTCGTAGCTGTATTTCGAGTTTTTGGGAAAATGCCTTTTTGTCGTACATATCGCCCAGTTGTATGCCGTTATAACTTACTTTATCGGCGTGGACTGGCCCAATGCCTCGGCCGGTGGTGCCGGTTTTTCCTTTGCCTTTTGCAACTTCATAGACTTTGTCGAGTATTTTGTGGTAGGGCATAATAAGGTGGCAGTGAGGAGAAATCATCAGCCGATCTTTTAAGGAAACACCTGATTTTTCAAGCATGGTAATTTCATCAAGCAGTGCTTGCGGGTCAACAACCACGCCATTGGCAATAATTGCTTTTGCTTGTTTGTGGAAGATGCCGGCTGGAATTAAGTGGAGGGCAAATTTACCGTACTGGTTAATAATGGTATGGCCTGCGTTGTTGCCCCCGTGGTAGCGGATAACAATATCTGCGTTTTTAGAGAGGACGTCAATAATTTTTCCTTTTCCCTCGTCCCCCCACTGCGCTCCGATTACAAGCTTTACTGCCATAACCGTATAGTATTGTAAGGCAGCAAAGTGATAAAAGCAATATCTGAAAAGTTGGTGTAGCTTCGGATGAAGTGGTACAATAGCTATCCTATATGAATAAGCCTACTGTAGTGATTGGAATCACTAGCGGCATTGCCGCGTATAAGATATTGGATCTTATAACACTGCTAAAAAAAGATGCAAATGTCATTGTGGTGATGACAAAAAGTGCATCACTTATGGTTTCTGCAAAAGATTTTGAAAAGGCCTCTGGGAATAAAGTATATATTGATTTATTCGAGCAGGATTTTGATTACAAGAAAATTCTCAAATCTAAAGAAGTCGACCATATTCGTATTGCCGATATAGCAGATTTGGTGGTTGTTGCCCCAGCCACGGCAAATGTAATTGCCAAGATGGCACATGGATTGGCAGATGATTTTTTGACCACCATGCTGCTTGCAACTCAAGCGCCGATTATGGTATTTCCATCCATGAATGTTCATATGTGGGAAAATCCGATTGTAGGGGAAAATATTGAAAAGCTTAAATCTCGCAGATTTATTATTACTGATCCAGATAGTGGAGATTTAGCCTGCGGGTATCATGGTAA
>CAZIZQ010000044.1:0-3156 GCA_964544105.1 uncultured Gammaproteobacteria bacterium
GGTCATAAGGTACAGTAATAGTATGTGAATCAACCACAGAAAAAACACAGTCATAGTTTTCTTGCAACTGCAGCATGCCTTTTACAGCACCTAAATAATTTCCCAAATGCAGTCTCCCCGTGGCCCTTATTCCAGAATAAACTCGTTTTTTCATATACTCCCTAGTCTACCATTTTTAATTCCCTAATAAAACTGCCCACGTTTTTTTCCATCTCATTTTCTTTTGAGCGATTAATAACATCAATAACTGCACTTCCAACAATGGCAATATCTGCATTGCCAATGAGCGCTTGTAAATGCTCTTTTTTGGAAATACCAAACCCAACAGCAATAGGAATAGCAAAATGTTTTTTTACTTGCTTAAGAAGAGTTAGCAAATTTTGATCAAGCTGTACCCGA
The DNA here is from genome assembly GCA_964544105.1 of uncultured Gammaproteobacteria bacterium. Lineage (GTDB taxonomy): Bacteria > Patescibacteriota > Microgenomatia > Levybacterales > UBA12049. The sequence goes on from CAZIZQ010000044.1 coordinate 400, forward strand.
GCTCCAGTTATCCCCTGCCGTGCTGTCACATAGACAAATCCATTCGCAACCGCTGCATTTTTTCTAAGCCGCTCGTCTGTTGAACTAGGCGAAACAACTTGAATGTTATGCAACTTGTACTTTTTGCAAAACCGTAGAAAATGCTCACAGCTTTCTTCTTCAATTGGCATATCTGGGACAATTAACCCGGTAATTCCTGCTTTTTTAGCATCCCGGCAGAATTTTTCTGTGCCGTATTTAAACACAGTGTTGTAATAAGCCATAAAAAAAAGCGGAGTAGAGATTTCCTTTGAAAGTTTCCGAGCAATAATAAACGCGTCTTGTACCTTTGTGCCATTTTTTAATGAACTTTCACACGCCCGCATAATGGTTGGTCCATCAGCCAGTGGGTCAGAAAACGGAATTTGTAGCTCTACCATATCCGCTCCAGCTTTTTCCATGGCCTTAACAATAGAAATAGTTTTCTCCAAACTCGGATATCCAATCACCACATGAGTCATCAACTTTATGTCATTCATATTCTTTAATATATGCTTGTAAAAACTCATAAAAACTTTTATCTTTTAAGGCTTTTGCAACAATGAATAAATCTTTGTCTCCCCGACCTGACAAATTCACCACAATCACTTTATCTTTTGCTAGTCTAGGCGCAAGTTTTATTCCATATGCCACAGCATGGGAAGATTCAAGAGCGGGAATAATCCCCTCTGTCTTTGCTAATGTTTTGAAAGCCCCCAAAACATCGCTGTCTGTAACGCTTGCAAATTCTACCCGCTTTTCATCATGCAAACTTGCCAGTTGCGGCCCAATACCTGCATAATCAAGACCTGCCGAAATGCTGTGCGTTTTTTGCAGTTGCCCATCTTTATCTTGCAAGAAAAACGACTTATATCCCTCCACTACCCCAACCGACCCACCGCTGAACCTAGAAGCGTGTTCTCCTACCCCTTTCCCCTTTCCACCTGCTTCAACAGCAATAAGTTTGACCGATTTTTCCTTCAAAAACGCGTTAAAAATACCCATCGCATTACTCCCTCCGCCAACACAGGCAATAATATAGTCTGGCAACTCTCTTAACTGTCGCTTTACCTCTTTCCCAACAACACTCTGAAAATCACGGTTTATTGTTGGGTATGGGTGCGGACCAACTACCGACCCCAAAACATAATGAGTATCTTTTACATTTTCAATCCAATCTTTTATTGCCGCATTGACTGCGTCTTTAAGCGTTTTACTCCCAAATGTTACAGGTATGACATTTGCGCCAAGTTGCTCCATTAAAAATACATTTGGCCTTTGCCTGACCATATCCACTTCTCCCATGTATATGGTACATGAGAACTCAAACTTTGCAGCAACTGTTGCAGTTGCCACTCCATGCTGGCCTGCTCCTGTTTCGGCAATAAGACGGGTTTTCCCCATTCGTTTTGCCAACAATGCTTGACCAATACAATGGGTAATTTTATGGGCGCCAGTTAGGTTTTGCCCTTCGTTTTTTAAATAAATCCTGGCCCCGCCAAGTTTATAGGTCAGGTTTTTAGCAAAGGTAAGCGGCGTTGGTCGGCCGGCAAAGTTTTTAAGTAAATCCTTAAACTCTTTTTGAAATACCTTATCTTTCTTTGCATGATTATACGTTTTTTCCAATTCGCAAAGCGCCGGAATAAGCATCTCCGGCACATACCGTCCCCCGTATTGTCCAAAATGACCTTTCATAACGCTTTTGCCCTTTCTATAAACAATCTTATTTTTTCCAGATCTTGAATCCCATCTACTTCTATTCCTCCTGCAACATCCACGCCGCAAGGTTGGACCCTTTTTACAATTTCCTTGACATTTTCTGGGGTTAATCCTCCTGCGAGAAACAAAGGAAATATTTTTGCATACGCTTTTGCTTTTTCTATATTAACCATATCTCCCTGCCCCTGCACCACCCTATCAAGCATAAGGTATGTTGCTTGTATAGATTCTGGATTATCCAAAAGAGTAAACGACTTAATAACCGGCTTCTTTATTTTTGCAATATATAAATTATCCTCTTGTCCATGAAGCTGCACAAAATCTAAACCAACCTCTTCTGCAATACGATTTACCTCTTTACTGTCTGCATTTTGAAATACCCCAACAAAAGACACTTTTCCTTTTACTCTTTTTACAATCTCTTTTGCCCCAAAAAGGGTAATCTTTCTTTTTGAGTTTGGGACAAAATTAAATCCCAAAAAATCCGCGCCCGCCTCAACCGCGGCTATCGCTGCAACAAGCGTTCTAATTCCACAAATTTTTATTTTTACTTTCATAATGGAAGGTCGCACCTTGTTAAGGTGCGACCTTAACAATCAACGCAAACTCTGTATGAATCCTCCAATGTTTTTGGTTTTCATCAAAGCTGTCCCAACTAACACCCCTTTTGCTCCGGCTTTTGTATACTTTTGCACTTCCACTCTGCTCTGTATCCCCGAAAATCCAAGCTTTATAAACTTATTGGGAATCTTTTTCATCAACTTACATGCCCCATCAACATCAACCACAAATGTCTCTAAATCTCGGGCATTAACAGCAATATACCGAGTTGCTGTGACGACTGCTTTTTTAAGGTCTTTCTCATCAAACACCTCAACAACCGGCTCAATTCCTAATTTTTGGGTCAACAAAACAAATGCCTGTAATTGTTCTTTCGATACAATCCGCGCAATCAAAAGCAGTGCATCAGACCCTGCTTTTTTTGCTTCATAAATTTGCTGCTCATCAATTACAAAATCT